>DNIP01000164.1:26062-37209 GCA_003499325.1 Oscillospiraceae bacterium | reverse complement strand
AGGGATTCTGCGCGTCGCGATCCATTTTATTGATGAAGGTGATGATCGGGATATGCCGCATCACGCAGACCTTGAAGAGCTTTTTGGTCTGGTTCTCAACACCCTTAGAGGCGTCGATCACCATCACGGCGCTGTCAGCCGCCATCAGTGTTCTGTAAGTATCCTCGGAGAAGTCCTGGTGTCCCGGTGTGTCCAGAATGTTAATACAGTAGCCGTTATATTTAAACTGCAATACCGAGGAAGTGACGGAGATACCTCTCTGCTTTTCTATCTCCATCCAGTCGGATACCGCGTGCTTGGAGGTTCTCTTTCCCTTGACGGAACCGGCAAGATTGATGGCGCCGCCGTATAACAGCAGTTTTTCGGTCAGTGTGGTTTTACCGGCGTCCGGATGGGATATGATCGCAAAGGTGCGACGTTTCTCGATTTGTTCGGTCAAAGTGCTCAATTCATGCCTCCGTGTTTTCGTCAATATGACAATTCCTTAGTGCAATATGCAAAAGGAAAGGGATTGGTTTTTAGTGATACGCTATAATTTTACTATTATTCTATAGTAAAAGTCAACAACTTTAGGTGAGTTTTTTCTACGGTAAAATAGACAAATGCACTTGACTTTTTTGCGATATTTTATTAAAATAGCTTTACAAACAAGAATTCATCTAAGTTTTTTCATATACCTTCCAAATTTGAGGCAGGAACGCAAGTTCCTGCCTCACCCCTTTGTATAGAGTTATTTGTGATTATAAATGATCTTTTATGAGGAGTAGTTATGACGCCGATCGGACTTTATTTGCATATCCCTTTTTGTGACGGAAAATGTGCCTACTGCAACTTTTTCAGTCGTCGTCCATGTGTGGACTCTTCCGACTTAAAAGAATATACAGAGCGGTTGATCGACAGCATCAAGGCGTGGGGAGGTCAGCTTGCCCGTACGGTGGATACCGTCTATTTCGGCGGCGGCACTCCGTCCCTACTAGGACACGATCGCCTGATTCGCATTCTGGACGCGGTATATCAATCGTTCGATGTTGCCGATTATGCCGAGATCACGGTGGAGGTCAATCCATCCTCGACGGATGAGCTTGATTTTGAGCAAATGAAGCGGGCTGGCTTTAACCGTCTGTCGATCGGCTTACAAAGCGCCAACGAGAATGAATTGAAGCGCCTCGGCCGCCGACATAGCGTCGAGGACGCGCGCCGTACTGTGGAAAGAGCACAAGCGGCGGGTTTCGATAATATATCGCTGGATGTGATGCTCGCAATCCCGGAGCAAACGATGGCGTCACTGGATAAGACGTTGGAATTCTGCGCTTCCTGCAAGGTGCAGCATATCTCTTCCTATATCCTGAAAATCGAGGAAGGGACGCGGTTTTATCAGATGAAAGATCAGCTTCGGCTGTTCGATGACGATGAACAGGCGGCGTTCTATGAGCATACCGTACAGAAGCTCGCTGAGTTGGGCTTTGAGCAATATGAAATATCCAACTTCTCCTTAAAGGGTCATGAGAGCCGCCACAACCTGCATTACTGGCATGATGAAGAATACCTGGGGCTCGGTCCCTCTGCTCATTCCTTTCTTGACGGCAAGCGCTTTTATTACGACAGTGATATTCAGCGATTTTATGAGAATCGGATCTGTGATGAATCCGACGGCGGTGACAGTGAAGAATACATCATGCTGGTGCTCAGGCTGACAGAGGGCTTGCTGTTTGACAAGTATGAAGAAAGATTTGAGCAACCTGTCAGTGAAAAGATGATTTCCGCGGCAATGAGATTAGAGCGGCAGGGATTATGTCGCGTGAGTGATCGTTCGATCTCGCTGACGGTAAAAGGTTTTCTGGTATCCAATGCGGTTATTGCTTATTTATTAGAAAACAACAATTAAACGATAAAAGACACGGAGCTTCCTTTCGGAGACTCCGTGTTCTTTTATGTGGCGGAAGCGGTGGGATTCGAACCCACGAGCCCGTGAGGACTACCTGATTTCGAGTCAGGCCCGTTATGACCACTTCGATACGCTTCCCTATATTCTTTTGCGCAAGTGTTATTTTACTTTGTTTTTTAAATAATGTCAAGTGTTTTATCGTAATTAAGAGATAACCGATCAAACTTTGTTAAATAATTATTTAATCTTGTGTTACGCAACATGCTGCGATATAATCATAATGTCAAATTATGTCGAATGTTGGGGGTGAGGTGCATGAAACGGGCGCTATGCTTTTGCTTATGTGTCCTGATTTTGCTCTTTGCAACACTTCCGACGTCTGCCTATGTCTCGCAGAATACCCGCACTTATCAAAGCGCGGATGACACAGGCGTATACTCCATCCGTTTCAGCGGCGGTCATGCGGATATCATCCGCTACTCCGATCATACGATCAGCGCAGGAGTAGATGTGTCCTCTCCGATCCGATCGGTCTGCGCTTACCGCGGCAAGGCAGTATTGCTGTGTGAGGACGTTAAGAGAGCACAGCTATCCGTCTATGTGTATTATTTGGACACGGATTTTTTAGAGGGCTTTGTAATCAATGATCTGCTCTTATATCATAACACGGATTATGCCTGCGATAACGGCGCGATCTATATTGAAAACTATCGTGATACTCACGAGCTGGTCGCGTATTCCTACAGCGGCGAGTATCGCGGCAGATACCGCTTTGACAGCGAGATCAACGCGATCTGCGGCGGATATCGCGGCGGCGTCTATGTGGTAGCGGGCGATACGATCTATACACTGTCCGACGGCCGATTCAGCGCTTTGTCGGGGGATTCGGTTGAGACTCCCCTCTTCCCTGCCGACAGCAATACGCTTGTATCGGGATTCGGCGCGGTGTACGCCGTGGACAAAAACAGTATCTCGTATCGGTTCACAGTCGACATGGATGACGGCGCGGCGGCATGTGTGATCGATCACACCCTGTATGTTCCATGCGGCAATGCCATCAACGCCTATGATCTGAGCAGCGGAGAAAAGATCGCTTATTATCATGCCGCTTTTCAGGTGATCTCAGTCTATGCGAGCAGCGGTAATGTAATCGCGGTCGGTGAATCGAGCTCGCTCTCTGTCGGTCGACGTGACTTCACCTCTCTGATCATTCAGAATGATACCGCTGACGGAGAATCAAAACCGAATAACGGTCAAAATGCTGCCGATCAAGGCGACAGGAATCAACCGGTTCAGAACAGATCCGCTGCGAGAACAATATCATCCAATGTGTACCAAGTGGATCATACACGCTATTATATCGCTGATATCCCTGTGCAAACGACCGTAGCGGCGTTCAGGAAGAATATGCAGTACGACGGCTACACACTTACGATCTATCGGGACGGTAACGTAAAGAAGAGCGGTAATGTCGGCACGGCGATGACGGCGGTGTTTTCCTCCGATGAATACAATTACACCTATGAATTAGCCGTGATCGGCGATATCACAGGTGAAGGTAATCGTAACTCGCGCGATATGAATACGCTGCTGGATTACTTATGCGGAGCCGCTGATTTCAACGGCGTTTATACGGTAGCGTCAGACGTTAATCGCGATAATCGAGTAGATGTCTGTGACGCCGCTGAATTGAAAAGTATGATGTAACGAATGATAAAAAGACAGCCCCACCGTTTTGGTGGGGCATTTTGTATGAGATTATTTGGATTCTGCTGCCTCGGTGACTGCTTCTGTAGCCGCTTCAGCCGCCTGAGTTTCAGTTACTTGAGGTGTGAGTACCTGCTGGTCGGAGGTCGCTTTCTCCAGTTCGCTGCCTTCGCGTACAAACTGATAACCCATGAAAGTCAGGGTATCGCCGTCAACCTTATAGTCGATCGGAACAACCGTCGAATCGGTAACATAATAGGTAAAGTTGATGGTGGAGCCTTCGATGGTATAAATACCATTGTACTTGATGCCGTCCTGGATGAATTCCAGAATCATCGAGCCGTCCTTGTTGAAGGTAACCTTATAGATATCATAGTTCATGTATTTGAAGATCCATGTACCTACCAGTTCCTCATCGGCAGAGAAGTCCTGCGGAAGATCGAGGAGCTTCTTCTCTCTCTTGCCCTGCTTGAGGGTGAACTCATAATCCTCGGAGTAGGTGCAGGTCATCTCCTGATTACCGAATAGCTTGGAGCCCTTGACGCTGTAGGTAGCAGGCATATTCTGATA
The DNA here is from genome assembly GCA_003499325.1 of Oscillospiraceae bacterium. GTDB lineage: Bacteria > Bacillota > Clostridia > Oscillospirales > Acutalibacteraceae > Ruminococcoides. The sequence goes on along the minus strand of DNIP01000164.1, from coordinate 33,047 downwards.
GAAGCTGCCGAAGGTCTTGTCGACGGTGATGGTGTTCTTGCCCTCAGCCTTGGTTTTCTGGAAGGAACCTTTCATCTCGATACTGCCCAGATAACCGGTGAAGGTACCGTCGGATTTGAGCTCATAGTAATATGTGACATTGTCAACTTCATTGGTCCAGGTCACGTTTTCGGGTTCCTTCAGGAAGAACGCATAGTAGACGAGGAATCCGAGCAGCGCGGCTACAAGGATGCAGCAAGCGATGATGACGGGAACCTGCAAAGGAGATTTCTTCTTCTCAGGTGTTGCTTCCTCGTTGGCTTCTGCGTTTTCAAGAGCGCTGTTCTCAGCGGTATCAACGACTGCGTCGGATTCTTGAGCAACCTCAGTATTCTCGGTATCGGTAACCTCATCCGCTGCTGTGTTCTCGGTATCGGCGGTTTCAGCTGTGTCGGTATTTTCCGCGTCGGTGCTTTCGATCACAGCGGTCGCTTCTTCAGCCGCCGCGATCTCTTCCGTATTCTCGGCCGCGGAGTCAAGAACTTCTTCGTTGTTCATCTCGGAATTAGTCTTTTCACTCATAAATATACCTCCTGTTTTTCAATCATTGAATATCATACTACAGAATAATTGATAAATCAAGACCTTCGCTTCTTTTTGTGTTATTCGACGATTTTAAGCCATTATTATCCATTGGATTGATACTAATTTGTGGATTATTTATATCAATAAAAGCATTTTTTGTCTTAATTTCATAAACTTGAACTTACATATTGTAAATAAACTCATTTTGTGGTATAGTGAAAAAGGTTACATATGCCAAATTTTGATTCATAGGGTGATAGTATGGATTATAGGAACATTTACAAGGAATGGCTTGAAAAGGCTACCGAGGATGCTGAAATAGTCGAGGAACTGGAAGCTGTCAAGGATGATAACGACGCGATCTATGACCGCTTTTATACCCCGCTGAAATTCGGTACGGCAGGACTGCGCGGCGTACTCGGCGCAGGAACCAACAGAATGAATATTTATGTCGTTCGTCACGCGACGCAGGGTCTGGCTAACTATATCAAAAAGAAGTACGGCACAGGCGCTGTGGCGATCTCTCACGATTCGCGCATCAACTCCGATCTCTTCAAGATCGAGGCGGCTCGCGTACTGGCGGCGAACGGTATCAAAGCATATATCACAGAGGAGCTCGAGCCCACTCCCGTGCTGAGCTATCTGGTTCGTCATCTTGGCTGTGTGGCGGGTATCATGGTTACCGCCAGTCATAATCCCGCTAAGTATAACGGCTACAAGGCATATGGCGAGGACGGCTGTCAGATGACCGACGTCGCCGCGGGTATGGTATTCGATGAGATCCAGGCACTGGATATGTTCGACGACGTTAAGCTCTGCGATTTTGAGGAAGCGCTGAAAAACGGCTCCATCGAATATGTCAAGGACGCTGTTTACGACAGCTATCTGGATGAGGTCAAGAAGAATCAGGTCAACGCCGGTATCTGCGAGGGTACCGATCTGAAGATCGTATATACGCCGCTCAACGGCGCGGGCAATAAGCTTGTCAGACGCGTTCTGTCCGATATAGGCATGGAGAATGTCGTGATCGTCAAGGAGCAGGAAATGCCCGACGGCAACTTTACCACCTGCCCCTTCCCCAACCCCGAGCTGGAAGAAGCGCTCGAAAAGGGTCTCGAATACTGCAAGGCGAATGACGCCGATCTGCTGTTGGCGACCGACCCCGACTCCGACCGCGTCAGCATTGCGGCAAAGCGTGCCGACGGCACCTATCGTCTGTATACCGGTAATGAGATCGGCGCGATGCTCACCGAGTATATCCTCAAAAGCCGCAAGGCGCTGGGCAATCTCCCCGAGAATCCCGTTGTCGTCAAGACGATCGTCACCACTAAGATTATCGAAGCGATCTGCAAGAAGTATGACTGCGAGCTGAGAAACTGCCTGACTGGCTTCAAGTACATCGGCGAGATCATCTTAGGTCTCGAGCAGAAGAATGAAGAGGATCGCTTTGTATTCGGCTTTGAGGAGAGCTGCGGCTATCTTGCGGGCACTTACGTCAGAGATAAGGACGCTGTCGTCGCGTCCATGCTGATCTGCGAGATGGCGGCATATTATAAGAAGCAGGGCAAGTCGCTGGTCGATATCATCGACGGTATCTATAATGAATACGGTTACTATCTGAATACCACGCTGAACTTCTACTTTGAAGGCGCCGAGGGTATGCAGAAGATGGCGAGTATTATGGACAGCCTTCGCGAGAACGCGCCCAAAACGATCGCAGGCTACAAGGTCGTATCGATTGCCGATTACGATACCCATGTCGCTACCGACCTCGTGACGGGCGCTACTGAAAAGATCGATCTGCCCAAGTCCAACGTGCTCTCCTACACCACCGAGGGCGGTCACTGCGCGATCGTCAGACCCTCGGGTACCGAGCCGAAGATCAAGATCTATATCACCGCGATCGGCGCTACCGCTGATGAAGCGAAGGCGATCACCGACAAGATCGCCGAGGATATGAACGGTTATCTGAAATAATCATATTGACTATGTGATAGGGGCAGACACGAGAGCTACCCTAACAAATAAACACAAACATAAAAGCCAAGTTCATCTCGAACTTGGCTTTGTTCTTTCTATAGGCTTATTCAGCAGAATCGGTTGACTCCTTTTTGCTCTCCCCTGCCTTCTCCTGTTGCTCACGGATCATTTTGAGGAGGGTGCTCTGCTTGACCATCTTGCCGTTGTGGAAGATGTAGTCGTCGGTATCCTTCAACGTGCTGATATCGATATCGGAAAAGTCGTCCTGCACAGGCTGAGTCGCTTGAGCTGCTTCTTTCTCTGCCTGCTCCTTAAGTCCCTTTTCAATCTTCTCGGACAATTCACCGCTGATATCCTCTTTGTTGCGCATAATGTTGGTCATGCCGTCGTAAATAAAGAAGATGATCATGAAGGTGACGGTCGCGGGGATCAGTAATGCCCACAGCAGAGAGACCATGATCGCAAGTAGAGTCGCCGAGCGGATGAATGCTACCGCCGTAAAGCAGATGCCGAATACAACGCCGACCGCAATGGTGGCGAAGATATTGTTCTTGAACTCGCCGAACGACATCAACAGGCTGTTTTTGTAAATGTATCGCAGGGGCAGATCGTATGTCACGCTCATTACGGGAATGTAGAAGATCGTATACAGAAACAAAAGCGCGATGATGATACTGAAAAACAGCAGTACATAGAAGAACCATCCCGCCGACAGGAATCCGACATAGACAGACACCGCTAAAACGCTGAACGTGACGATGATATAGATGACGATACCATGCACGAGGAAGTGCAGAAAGTTGTCCTTGATCGCGGTCAAAAAGGTTTTCACAACCGCTATCTTTCCGTCTCCTCGCGCGATATTGCGGCTCACCAGCACGACGCCCGAGTAAAACGGAAACAGCAGGATAATCGACGTCAGCATGAGCGGCAGACTGATCGCGCCGTGAAATAACGCGTTGTTCAGTGCGTATAACGCGCCGAAAACCACGGCGGACGGGATCGCAAAGAGCAGATTTGTCAAGACGATGCGATGAAAATTCGAGAAGTATCGTTCGAGCAATACCTCGAATCGCATCCTTTTTCTTTCGTTTGTCATAGCTTCCTCTTCAAAATTGAAATCTGTTCGCGAACAGGATCCACAGGATCATATCCGCAACAGCGCATACGCCGATGGACAAGAGCGCAAACATCGTATGCTTCAAGAAGATTTTCAAGTGCTTTCTCAGCACAGCTTCCGTATCGTGGTTGAACATCGATAGGCGCAGATATCGCAGTGACATCCTGAACCCATGTGTCGCGTAACGGATCAGTGTGAACAGGAAGAGCACCGTGCCGGGCAATACGACCAGGATATAGAAGCCGATCCCCGCCAGCTGATACTGTGAGAAGATGAACGCCGAGGATAGTCCGACGGTAAAACCCTTGAGAGCGCTGAGCAGCGGCACGGTCATAAAGCCCCATACCGACAGTGCCGATAAAAAGACGCAGAAGATGAACAAAAAATACGATACAAAGCAGGATATGAAGATGTCGAACACGCTCATATCCAAGCGCGCGTCAATGTTAGTAATGAACAGCAGATCCAGCTTTTCGAAGGTTTCGCGGCTGAATCCTCGTCCGGTCGCGGCGCCAACGACCAACCCGATCACAAATGCCGCGGCAAACGCCGACTGAATGCCGAAGCGCGAGACTAAGTGCTTTAGGTCATATCCGTGCTGCTTGATGTCGGGAAGATGGATCACCTTTTGTTTGTTGTTTCTGAATGTTAATACTAAGCCCTTCATAAAATCACCCAATCCATCTTATGAGGGCTTGTATCATTTTATGTATGGAAGGAAGGATCGTAGGCGCATTCGAATTTGATCGGATATTTGTAGTTGCCGTAATTCGCCTCATAATCACCGTAGAAGAACATCTCGGTCTCATCGACGCGGCGGTACAAGAGCCCGTAGACGCAATCGCCGCCCGCGTGATGATACTGGCAGAATTTATCGATAAAATATTGCTTGTTGATATAATTGAAATCGCGTGAGCCGTTATGCTTACAATCCATTAAAGCGTCGATCAACTCATCATCGTTGAAGAACGGCCCCGTGCCGTTGTTATAAGCAAAGCACACTAACGCGTCAAATTGCTGTTGATTGAATTCAATATCCTTGTCCTTCAAAAAGTAGTTGACGTCGGAGGTATAGCCTGCATTATTGACATTTTGCACCAGATACGCGTATGCCTGTGTTCTGGTCAGGTTATTATAGAATTTTTCGCCGGGAAAGACCAGAACGCCATAGCCGAGGGTCGGATCATCATGAGTGATCGGATCAATGTAAACGGAGGATGAGAAGCCCTCAAAGGTCGCGATCAGATCGATCAGCTGATCGGAAGCGCGCCGTTCAGCCTTGACGGTCGTCGTCATGTCGTTGGAATTGGTGACATAGGCGGTTGTTTCACCGTCCTTGCAGGAATACCATGCTGTTCCGCCGTTGAACTGAGAATACGCCTTGACGTCGTATGTACCGGCCGATGAGAAGGATGTGGTACCCTTCCAGACGTAGGTGTCGCCCTCTTGAACCTTAGATGTCGCATCAACATATCTGGTGGACGATCCCATATCGACCGCAAAGCGCACGCCGGTACGCATGGTATCGGTCACGCAGATCAGGGTCACGGTCTGGTTCTTTGCGGCACAGTTCGGCGAAGAATAGGCAAACTGTACGGGATAAGAGGGTTCAACGGTCACCAGACAGGTGGCGGCGCCGGATGAAGTACTGACGGTTAGAACGGCTGTACCGGCTTTTTTGCCGTAGATCAAGCCGTACATTCCCTCGTTGTAAACGGTAGCGACCGAGGTGTCGGAGCTCGACCATGTAACGCCCGAGGTAGTGCTTTTGAGCATGATGGTCATGAATCGGTCGACAGAACAGGACTTTTGCGACAGGTTGACCGAGGAGCCGCTCTTGACCGTAATCCGACAGGTAGCGGATTTGGTGGAGGTGCTTGCCGTGATGGTGACGGTACCCGCTTTGACGGCGGTGATGATACCGCTGCTGTTGACGGTTGCGACGGAAGTGTCGGAGCTCTTGAAGCTGACGGCAGCGTTCGAAGTCGCTTTCAGATGATAGTAGTTGCCGGTATAGACGGTAGCGGAGCTTGCGCTCAACGAGAGGGTTTCGGGAGGTGTGGTAGGCGTGGGAGCCGTAGTGGGCGCCTGTGTAGGAGGCTGTGTCGGCGGTTGAGTGGGTTTTTGTGTCGGTGCGGGCGGATCGGTAGGCTCGTCCGTCGGAGCGACGGTCGGCGCGACGGTGGGAGCGTGTTCCTCACCGACATGGACGGTGCAGGTAAGGCTCTCGCCCGATACGCTGTCATATACGCTGATCTTGGCGGTACCGTTCCTCTTGGCGGTGACATAGCCGCTGTCATTGACCTCAGCGACGGAGGTCGCGTTCGAGGTGAACTCCACACGCGCGTTGACGGTATGAGAATATGCGTCGGTGACATTCAGCAGAAAACGCTCGTTGATTTTGAGATAAGCGGTGCTTTTGCTCAGATAAATATGCCGCACGCCCGCTTTGATATCGCTGTTGAAGTCGTCGGGAATACCCTCTAAGGAGATCGCGCGATGCGGATAGCCTGTTTCGGCGAGTTCATCATATGCCGCGCCGATATCGGCATATTCCGATTCGGCGGCGGAAGCCGTAGGGTATGCGCCGACAAATAGCGATATCAATACGGCGATCACCAGCAGGATCGCTGTGATCAAATCGATTCTTCTTTTCATACTCTCACCGCCTAAGTTTCGTTATTTATATGATACTATTTTTCGACTGTTATTGCAATGTCGGTTACAGCTTTGTATTTTTATTCAGCTTTTTATGCCACTTGAACAGATAAAGTGTTACAAGTCTTGTAATACATAGGTCGTATAAAAGGAAAAACACATTGCCGATGATCAAAAATACCCACGGCAGATACACGCCGAAGAGCGTGAAGCTCTCTTTCGGGATGGACAACAGCGTCATGCCGATGAAGAACGCTGAGATGATGCAGACGTTGAAAACAGCGAATTTGACGATATACTGCAAGATTTTTGACGGAATCCGCTCGATCACACTTTTGAGGATCGGATAAAACCCCAGAAAAGCGGTATAGTATAAAGCCGCTTCTTTATCGGACAGCAGTAAAAAGGAGAGGACCGCCGTGATGAAATAGACGGCGATCGCCCATTTGTACCCGAGATTGATCACCAATAACACCAGTAATATGCCGGCAAAGGTCGGGAACGCGTAGGTGCCGAAGGGGATCACCGACGTCAAAAACATCAGTACAAGGCTGAGGGCGGCTACTACGCCGCCCAAAGATACTTTCATAGAGGTTTTCATCATCAGCACCCGCGAGAACAGCAGTTACACAGACAGTTGGCACACAGCATACCGGTGCAGAT
>DNIP01000164.1:254-25996 GCA_003499325.1 Oscillospiraceae bacterium | reverse complement strand
CCGAGCAGCCCATCCCGTTGCCCGCGGTATTGTAACCGGGGTTGTTGTAGGCGCGGCGGGCGTTCATATTGTTGAACGCAGCGCTGAATTCAGGGTTGGAGGGATCCAGCTGATACGCACGCTGAAAATAGCTGTACGCCTGATCGTTCCAGCCCTTGCGTGAGAAGATCATGCCCATGAGGAAATACCATTCCGCGTCACGGTTCGTGTCGGGAATACCGTTGAGCAGCTCCATCGCGTCGTCGAGCCTGCCGTTCATGATATATTGGCGCACATCGGGATAGGACGTCCTCGAGTAGGAGTTGCCCGTGCCGTAGGAGCCTGTTTTGTAGGAGCTGTGGGAGCCGTTGCGGCGCATATCGCAGATGCGGTCATACGCCTCGTTGACTTCCTTCATCTTCTCTTCCGCAACGTCCGCCAGCGGACTGTCGTTATAGTTATCGGGATGATATTTTTTCGCCAGATTACGATAAGCGGTCTTGATCTCTTCATCGGTAGCGGTCTCGGATACGCCGAGCACTTCATAAGGATTTTTCATTTAATCCTCCGTTTCTTTGGTATCGGAATATTTGCTGATGATCTTCTTTTGAATATTCACACAGGATACGCACAGCACATTTTGGATGATACTGTCATACCTGCCTTTGTCGAGTAAACCGTAGGATAACAGCGCGTCTGAGAGCGCGTGATTGAGATTTGCCTGCATATATGCGGACAGATCTTCTCTGTTATCCAATAAAAAGGGGTTGCAATTATGGTGCTTTTGATCCTTTTCGTAGTCGTCGCAGGCGTCGATCAGATAGATCCAGCGCCCCATCGCGTAGCCCATCGATTGCAGGATGCGTTTTGTCTGTTCCTGTTTAAGCGGCGTACGCAGCGGGATCTGCTCCGCTAACAGTCCGCACATCTCGCTGAGCATCGTCGCGGTCGGATCAGCCGCCTGATCGAGGACGCATTTTTCGTCCTGCTCTGCGGTGATCTGCCGCTCCATCATTTTTGATACGCTCTCGTCGATTGCGGGATATTTCTTTGCCGCTTTTTTACGCCAGCCTGCAAAGAACGGCTGCACCAATCGGTATAAGATCCGCTTGTACCACGGCGAGTCCAGCAGGTTATCCCTGAGCTTATAATAGGCGGAAATGACGGATAATGCCGCCGCCAAGGAGAATGCCAAGGTCTGTGTGTCGGCGTAATGACACTTCTTGAAAGGATTGAATCGGCATCTGCCCTCTTGATAGCACGGCGGTTCTTCGCTGAGATCCAGCGCCATCATCGCGTAAAAGGTGCAGTCATAGCTGAGGATCAGCCGCGCGAAGATGGAATAATCCTTGCCGAGCTGTCGGCACAGCGTGCAATATATGCCCTTGTAGGCTTCAAATTCTTTGCCGAGCAGATTCGCCTGATCAACCTTGATATAACCGAACAAGTCCTTTTCCCCCATATTATTTTCATTATTCTATCATATTTTACCGGGCGATACATTAACAATATATGAATTTTCCCGCGGTTACGGTTGTATTTTTCGCCGATTTACGCTATAATAAAGCCGTTTTATAACAAATCTCACAGTAGAGGCTATGCGGATTATGAATGTATATGATTTTGATGAAACGATCTATAACGGCGATTCAACGCGCCATTTCTTCTTCTGGTGCTTTCGGCATCACCCGAAAACGCTCCTGTATCTGCCGCTGATCGGGTATGCTACCATGCGATACTACGTCTTTCATATAGGCACCAAGACCGAGTTCAAGGAGAAAATGTATCGCTTTCTCAACGCGATCGACGGTGAAGAGGACGTCAAGCGATTCTGGCGGGAGAAGCGCAGCGGGATCAAGGCGTTTTACAAAAAGATCCACCGCGATGATGATGTGATCATCTCCGCTTCACCCGAATTTTTGCTCAAGCCGCTCGAAAAGGAACTGCACTTTACCGTGATCGCGTCGAAGGTCGATATCCATACAGGCAAATACGACGGGCTCAACTGCTATCACGCCGAAAAGGTCAAGCGGTTTCGTGAGATCTACCCCGACGACCATATCGAAGCCTTTTACTCCGACAGCTATTCCGATGAACCGCTGGCGCTCTTGGCGGACAAGGCGTATATCGTCAAGGGCGAAGAGCTGATCGACTGGGATTATAACCAACACAAAAAGAATCTGCGCACATAGAAAGACCCTCTTGCTGTTCGGCAAGAGGGTTCTCTTGTATAGATGACTAGTCGTTACATCCGCAGCCGCAGCCGCCGTTATCGGAATTGTTGTCGCCGACATTCGGCGGGAAGAATTCATCTGTCGGGAAGTCAAGACGCGAGAACATCTCGCAGGGGCTGTCGGTCGAGCTTTCACAGCGCTTTTCGGGGATGCAGAAATCGTAGGACGGGATCAGCATTTGCACATTGCGCAGGAGCTGTACGATGGAGAAAACGCCGAGCGTCGCGAGCACAACGCGCTCTCCCCTCTCGCTGATATTGCCGCCGATTTGCTGAAGCACGAAATTCGGGATCTTGTGACACACCTTGTGACAAGGCTTTTTGTCTTTGACAGTAACAGCCAGAGCGATCGGCTTTGCCACCTGCACATTCGCGGTCGGCAGACTGCGGACAGGCATATTCTGCGTGTCATAATCATCCGCCGTCATATCCGAGGAGAATACGCGGACGTTGCCCTCCGAGCCGTACAGGATCACCTTTTTGTCCGAGATACACAAGCCCTCTACCTGTTGCGGGGCGGTGTTGGGAGAGGAAAAGACGTCGAGCGTGACCGAGAAGAAGAAGGTGATGTCGATGGAATAAAAGCCGCGGTTAAAGGGCACCGGCTCGATATCCAGCATCACGTTCAGCACATCCGCGTTGCGGATACGGACATTGACGGCATTGTCGATCAATGTCTGGGACGCGTCACTGAGGTAAACAGGAAGATCGGACAGACAATCTTTATCGCCGCAGCTATCATACACACGTCTCGCGTCAATGCAGACGGGCTCGCCATGATGACGGTTTTCTACCGTTTCATTTACATTATCAGGCATAAGTAAAACCTCCAAAAATGTATTTGATGGATTACATCATTACATAATACGGAGGTTTTCTTGTTTTGTGAATATTAAAAGTCATTGAGCACTCTAAGGGGCTATCACAATTTTTAGTGCGACAGCCCCGATTTATCAACCAATGTTGAGATTTATTTGATAATTTCCATCTTGGCAAAGTTTGCCATCAGCGTTTTAGTGCCGACCTTGTCGAAGGCGATCTCCAGCATGGTGTCGTTGCCCATCGGCGTAGCGGTGAGCACCATACCCGTGCCAAACACCTTGTGAAAAACGGTGTTGCCGACGCTGTATTTGTTCGAGGAGGGCTTAGTGACGGGCTTTTTCTTTGCGAAGGGATCGAACTTCTGCTGCGGCTGATACTCGAATTTGTGGTTCGCGTAAACATTCTCATTGCCTGTTCTCTCCACCAGCTCGCCCGGGATCTCGGTGACAAAGCGTGATTCTCGATTATGGGTCGTTGAGCCGAACAGCATACGCTCACGCGTTTTGATCAGATAGAGCTTCTCCTTGGCGCGGGTGATGCCGACATAGGCTAAGCGGCGTTCTTCATTGAGCTCCCCCGCTTCCATGATGGTAGCCATCGACGGGAAAACGCCGTCCTCCATGCCGGGGATGAACACGACGGGGAACTCCAGACCCTTTGCGGAATGGAGGGTCATCATCACAACGCTGTCGGTTTCTGCGTCATAGTTATCAATATCCGTCATCAAGGAGATCTCCTCGAGGAAAGCGCCCAAGGTGGCTTCGTCCCCGTAATCCTCCTGGAATTTGATGATATTCGAGGACAGCTCGTCGATGTTCTCGATGCGCTGTTCGTAGTCATCCTTCTCCGCAATCAGGTAATTCTTATAATCGGTATGCTCCAGAATCAGGTTGTATAATTCTGCAATAGAATAATCACCCGATTCCGCCGCCTCGATCAAGCCGTCGATGAGCTTAGCGAAGTTCTCGAGCTTCACCGCGGCACGGGATAAGGTGGGATAATCGGATGCGTGTCGGATAACGGAATACACGCTCTCTCCGATGCCCGCGCCGATCTCGGCGACCTTCGTCATGGTCGCATCCCCGATAGCACGCTTGGGCTTATTGATGATACGGCGCAGGCGGATATCGTCATGCGGATTATTGATGACCTGCAAGTAGGACGTCATATCCTTGATTTCCTCGCGGTCATAGAAGCGGTGACCGCCGATCACGCGGTGCGGAATACCCGAGCGCGACAAAGCCTGCTCGACCGCGTTACTTTGGGCGTTCATGCGATAAAGTACCGCATAGTCGGAGAAGCTGCGACCCCCTGATACGCCGTCGAGGATGGTGCGCGCGATAAACATCGCCTCTTCCCTCTCGTTCGGCGCGGTATGGATGATGATGCGCTCACCCTTGGGATTCTGCGTCCACAGGGTCTTGCCCTTGCGCTCGATATTGTTCTTGATCACATTATTCGCCGCGTCGAGGATGGTGCCTGTACTACGGTAGTTCTGTTCGAGTCGGATGACGACAGCGCCCTTGAACTCGTTCTCAAAGCTGAGAATATTCTCAATCGTCGCGCCGCGGAAGCGGTAAATACTCTGGTCGTCATCACCGACGACGCAAAGGTTGTTTCTCGCGCGGGAGAGCTGGCTGATCAGGCGGTACTGGCTCTTGTTGGTATCCTGATACTCGTCCACCATGATATATTTGAAGCGGCGCTGATAGTATTCGAGCACATCCTGATTCTGATCGAACAGCTTGATGGTGTTGCAGATCAGATCGTCAAAGTCCATCGCGTCGGAGGTCAGCAAGCGCTGCTGATACAGCTCATACGCCTGCGCGATATACTTCAGGCGGCTGTCATAGGAAGCGTCGGTCTTGACGTCCTTCGGCTCCTTCATCTTATCCTTATATTTCGAGATCTCGTTGAGCACGGTTTTGTGAGAAAGGAACTTTTCATCAATGTTCAACTGCTTTAAGATCTCTTTCATCAAGCGGCGCGAATCATCGGTATCATAAATCGTGAAGTGGCTGGTAAAGCCGAGACGGTCGCCCCAGCGCCTGAGAATACGCGCGCAGGTGGAGTGGAAGGTTGCCGCCCATACTTCCTCGGCGCCCTCGCCGCCGACTGCATCGATCCTCTCCTTGAGCTCACCTGCTGCCTTATTGGTGAAGGTGATGGCGAGGATCTGCCACGGCTCGGCAAGCCCCGCCTTGATGATATACGCGATACGGTTGACCAGCACGGTTGTCTTGCCTGAGCCCGCGCCTGCTAAGATCAGCACCGGACCCTCCGTTTGGAAGATCGCCTTTTGCTGCATATCGTTAAGCGTTGAAAACTGCGCTTTGATTTCATCTAAATTCGTCATACTATCCCTCTAAATTCAAATTCGTCAACCATTGTAACATATCAAAAGGGATCTATAATTCTCATTGAAAATGATAAAATTTCAATGTTGTAACAAAAAAAGAGCGCCATGAAACGCTCTCGATATTTCTGACTTTAGTTAGTTGACAAAAAAATGACAAATTGATTCATCGCAAAAGAGAAAGGCTCAGAAACAGCTTATTCAAGCCATTTCTAAGCCAAGATAGTGGTCGAGGTGACGACGTTACATAAGGAGATAGCCGACATATCGCATGACGCACGCTGCTTCTGTCTTACCTTTACCTAGCTCCACGGGCTAAAAACAGTCCGCCGGACTGTTTTCTTAACGCCCTTTCAAATCCTGTCACATTCCTATCTCGACCAAATAAAAAAGACCGCAATAGCGGTCCATTTTATTTGGTCGAGGTGACAGGATTTGAACCTGCGACCTCTTCGTCCCGAACGAAGCGCGCTACCAAACTGCGCCACACCTCGATAAAACGGCCCCGAAAAATATCGGGGCCAATGGCTGCGGAACTAGGATTCGAACCCAGACATACAGAGTCAGAGTCTGCTGTGCTACCCTTACACAATTCCGCATTGCACTTTTACTATTATAATCAAAAATTCGGATATGTCAAGTGGTTTTTACATATTTTATTCTTGATTTTCAAATTAACTATTTCATAGCGGTGCGGATATCCTCGCCGATGAAATCGAGCCTGTCGCATGCCCCGATCAGGCGCGATACAAAGCGCTGAGAGTAGATCGTGATCAGCTCCTCTAATTGCAGATTGGTGCTGATGATCATCGGCTTATTGGCAAGAATCCGTGAGTTGAACAGATTATAGACGCAGGAGCGCGTGAAATCCGACACAAATTCCGTGCCCAGATCATCCAAGATCAGCAGATCGCATTTGAGCAGAGAGTTAAAGGTATCCTCCTGCTCGTTGTAGCGATAGCTGAAATGCTCGCGCTCGAGCTTGGAGAGGATCTGCGGAGCGGAGGTATAGATGACGGACACGCCCTTTTTGATGACCTCATTCGCGATCGCAAGGCTCAGATGGGTTTTGCCCAGTCCGGTGCCGCCCTTCATCAGAATACTCTTGCTGTGCGTGGTGAAGGTATCGGCATATTTGACGCAATACTGATAGATATTGGTCATCCTGTTATAGGGAATCTTCCCAAGCGCGTCGGGCTCCTTGCTGTAATATTCGGTGTTGAAATTGTGGAAGGTACACTCGCTCAGCGGCAGATCGGCGCTGAGCTGTTCGCTCGCGACGTCCGCCATCAGCTTTTGCAGGCACTCGCACACAACGGTGCGGTTATCCTGTTCGATATAGCCCGTATCGCTACATTTGGCGCAGTAATAATGCGGCTCTATGACCTCTTTTTGGATATGATGCGTTTGGAGCAGCTTATCCTGCTCATCCTGTAATCGCAGACTTTTTTCGCTGAGCTCTCTTAGCTTTTCATTCTCACCCGATTTGTTGGTGACCACGGCTTTTGCGATCGCCGCGCCGATGCTAAGCAGCTCACTGTTGATCTCGCTCAGACGCGGAATCTTGTGATAGAGCTGTTCGCGGTTGAAGTCCGCCATCCTCTGTGCCTGCTGACGACGTTCGGATAAGCGTTCCTTCGCGATATGATAGATTTCCTGTGAATAAGGCATGGCATTCCCTCGTTATTGTACAATAGAATTAATCGTCGAATAAAGAATTGTCTTCGAATTTCTTCACATTAAAGGAAGCGCCCTCGACCGAGAAAACGGAACCCTTGCCGCTTTTGGCTTTTGACTTGGGCTTCTTCCTGCCTGCGCTCTCCTCCTGTCGGAGCGTGTCAAGCGATTTGATCCCTTTCTCGTACCAGCGCTTGAGGATCGCGTTGATATAGCTGATATTGTAGGCGCCCTTGGTGTTGACACAGCGCTCGTACGCTTCGGTGATCATCTCGTCGCTGAACTGCCAGGTGTTGACCCAGCGATCGGCGTTCTCCATCTGTGCTTTGGTGGGATTGCCGACATTACGGATGCCGAGCAGCTTCGATACGCTCCCCCATGCCTCGCGCGAATCTTTCATGCGGGTCGTCTCTCTTTCGGCATCTTCAACGGTTTTGATGCCTTGATCCGCCCACTGAATACCGTAGCGCTCGATGGCGCGCATATTGGCGCTTCCGATCTCATCAAGATAGGTCAGAAGCATCAAGATCACTTCGCACGGCAGTCCGAAGGAATCGTACAGCATCACGATAGTTGCGGTATCTCCCGGAGATAACGGCTTGTTCAAGACCCTTTGCACCTCATCCATCAAATCTGCGAGGATCTTGTTCTCCTGCAGCAGCTTGGACACAAACATCGGATCGGGACGCTGTGCGCGCGATATGACTGTACGCGGCTTTTTCGGGCTCTCCTCCGTTTGTACAGGCGTGGGCGCATCGACAGTCGCAGGTTGGGGCGCGCTTGCGGGAGAGAGCGTTTCATTTTGCTTGACAAGCAGATCGCGCTCGATCCAGAAATCCACGGCGTTTTGTACTTCCTGCGCCGACAGCCGTAATGCGTCGCCGATTTGCTCGGCGCTGTTTTCTTCATCCGATCGGCGCAGCAGATACAGCAGAACCTTAAGCTGGGCTTCGGAGGCGATCTTGATATGCTGATCGACAACGGACGAGGGTACGGCAAATACGCTCCTCCACTGTCCGAGATTGATTTGATATGACATAGCTTTCATCCTAAAACGAGATTGAATCCTAGTATAACACATAATTCGCTGAATTGCTATCGCTATTGGAAATATAAAAGATATTTTGTCGATTGCTTGACTTCGATCGTCTTTCGTATTATACTAGCAGTAGGATTTGCGGATGTAGTTCAATGGTAGAGCGCAACCTTCCCAAGGTTGATGTTGCGGGTTCGAGCCCCGTTATCCGCTCCAAAGGTTCGCGCAGGCGAGCCTTTTTCATTATCATTTGATTTGAGGTGTTACTGATGAAATATACTTATGTTCCCCGCGGCGTTTGCTCGCGCATGATCGAGCTCGAGATCGAGGATGATGTGATCAAGAGCTGTCGCTTTTTAGGCGGCTGCAACGGCAATTTGCAGGGTATCGGCAAGCTGGTGCAGGGCATGGAGGTGGATGAAGCGATCGAGCGGTTAGAGGGCATCGACTGCGCGGGCAGAGGTACCTCCTGTCCCGATCAGCTCGCGCATGCGCTCAGAGCGGCTCAGGAATCATGATAAAAATGCTGCTGCGTATCCTTTTGACCGCTGCCGCGAGCCTATTTCTGCTTTGGTTTATTTCACCCTTCTTTTTCGGTGTGCGCAACATCGGCAGTGTCTTTGGCGCCGTTATCTGTATAGCGATCATCTTCCGATTCGGCTTTGCGGGTATTTATGAAAAGCTCAAGGTGATGCTATGCTCGCACTCCGTGACCGCTGTGCTGCTCAGAATCATACAGATCGGAGCAAGCGCCTTTGTCATTTACGCGGTCATCGTATCGGGCTTTATGATCTACGCGATGAACGTGAAGCCTTCAAGGGATGAAACGGCGGTCGTGTTGGGCGCACAGGTAAAGCCATGGGGCGCAAGTACGCTTTTGATGCAGCGTATCGACGCGGCGGAGCGGTATCTGGCGCAGCATCCGTCATCGAAGGCTGTCGTCACGGGCGGACAAGGCGCGGACGAGCCGATGAGCGAAGGGCAGTGCATGTACGACAATCTGACCGCCAAGGGGATAGAGCCCGATCGCATTTACATAGAAGATCAGGCGAGGAATACCGAGGAAAATATCCGGTTTTCCTTTGAGATTATCAGGAATCACAGCCTGAATAACGAGGTCGCCGTCGTGACCGACAGCTATCACCAACTTCGTGCGCGGATCATCGCTCACAAAACCGACGCTTCCTTCAAGGTCAGCGCGGTGAACACGCATAATAATATGATCGGATTATCCGCCTATCCGACGTACTTTGTACGCGAATGGATCGCGGTGCCGGTTGAGATACTCAAATAACAGTTACAGCCTCCCTTGCCCGGGAGGCTGTAGTTCTTTATGATTATCCCTGCAATTCTCCGAGAGATAACGCCTTGAGATACGCGTTGATGAAGCCGTCGAGGTCGCCGTCCATGACGGCGTTGACGTTACCGGTCTCAAATGAGGTGCGGTGATCCTTGACGAGGGTGTACGGCATAAAGACGTAGGAGCGGATCTGGGAGCCCCAGGTGATCTCCTTCTGCACACCCTTGATATCCTCGATCTTCTCGAGGTGCTCGCGCTCCTTGATCTCCATGAGCTTGGAGATCAGCATCTTCATCGCGACGTCGCGGTTCTGATACTGCGAACGCTCCACCTGAGAGGCGACCACGATACCTGTCGGGATATGGGTCAGGCGGACAGCGGACGAGGTCTTGTTGACCTTCTGACCGCCCGCGCCTGACGCACGGTAGACGTCCATCTTGATCTCCTCGGGAGGGATCTCGACCTTGATATCATCATTGATCTCGGGCATGACCTCGAGGGAAGAAAAGCTCGTGTGTCTGCGCCCTGCGGAGTCAAACGGCGACACGCGCACCAGACGATGCACGCCCGCTTCACCCTTCAGATATCCGTAGGCGTTCTCGCCCTCGATCAGCAGTACAGCGCTCTTGAGTCCCGCTTCATCACCGTCGAGATAATCGATCTCCTTGACGTTGAAGCCGTGAGCGGCCGCCCAGCGCGAGTACATGCGATAGAGCATCTCCGCCCAGTCCTGCGCTTCGGTACCGCCTGAGCCCGCGTGGAAGGTCAGGATCGCGTTGTTTTTATCATATTCGCCTGTGAGCAGGGTCTCGAGCCGTTGACGGTCGATATCCGCGCGAATGCCGTCGAGCTCCTCCTGCGCTTCTTTGATCAGGCTCTCATCCTCTGCCTCATCCCCCAGCTCGATCAGCGCCATCGCGTCCTCATAGCGCGCTTCGAGCTTCTCGAACTTTTCGACCTTTGCCTTGAGGTTCGCGGTGCGCTGGAGGATCTTCTGAGAATTCTCCATATCATCCCAGAAGCCCGGCTCTGCGGCACGGTTCTCGAGCTGCTCTATCTCACTTCTCATCTGACCGAGTCCCAGCGCGGACGCCAGATCATCTATCTCGGGCTTCATGCCCTCTAACTTCAATTTCAGTTCTTCAAATTGCAGCATAGTATTCCCTCATTTATCAAATTAGCAGGTACAATTATAATACAAACACAGTGGATTGTAAAGATGAATATTGCATAATTCATCTGTTTGCGCAGTCATAAATATTGTTCTAAAAAAATAAAGTTGCAGAATAGCAGAATGTTTGGTATAATAATATGACAAATATACAGTTTGCGATTCTTTCGCTTCACTTCATTTATGATAAAGGAGCCGTTTATGGATTATATCGGACACAAGTGTCCTGTCTGTCAAAGGTATTTTCACGCGGATGACGATGTTGTCGTATGCCCCGAATGCGGAACCCCGCATCATCGGGAGTGCTACGAGAGCCTCGGTCATTGCTGTCATGAGGCTCGGCACGCACAGGGCTATGATTATCAGGAGGAGAATGCCCCAAAGAAGGCGGACGTCAAGATCTGCCCCTCCTGCGGACATCAAAATGACAGCAGTCATTTCTTCTGCGGCAAATGCGGCACTCCCCTCTCCCCGGGACAAGCTGTGAACCAGCAGCAGACCCCTCCGCAGGGCGTCGGCTTCGGTGTCCCGTTCGGACAACAGCAGAATCAGCAGGACGGCAACACCGCCTTCAATATGCCGTTCATGGATCCGCTGGCGGGCGTACCTGCCGACGAGGATTTAGGAGACGGCGTTACGGCGGGTGAAGCCGCGAAGTACGTTAAGCAGAATCCCCCCTACTTTCTCCGCGTGTTCCACAACATCAAGACGATGAACAAGAGCAAATTCAATTTTGCCGCGGCGCTGTTCACGGGCGGATATCTCCTGTACCGCAAGATGTACAAGCTCGGCGCGCTCTTCGCGTTTATCCAGCTGGCGCTGATGGCGGTTGAGGCCTATTTTTCGATCGTATACAGCTCGCTTTACAGTGAGTTTTTGACGACATACTATAACTCCATGTCATCGGGCTTGGCTGTCTCGGAGCTCGGCAAGTATATGGCAGGGCTGTCAACGTCACAGCAGATGATCCTGTATCTGCCGACTTTGGTGGAGCTGGTGCGGATCACGATGATGATCGTATTCGGCATCTGCTTCAACCGCATGTACTTCAAGCACTGCAAAAAGCAGATCAATCAGATCAAAGCGTCCGCCGCCGAGGGTGAGAATCCCGAAACCGTCCTGCAAACCAAGGGCGGCGTCAACACGCCCCTCGCGATCTCGCTGATGATCACCTATCTGATCATCCTCTATCTGCCCACTATTATCACAGGTCTAATGTAACATCTGAATCATCAGAGAAAGGACACTAACATGAAAATTACAAAAGCAGTTATCCCCGCCGCGGGACTGGGCACCAGAGTGCTCCCCGCAACCAAAGCGATGCCCAAGGAAATGCTCCCCATCGTAGACAAGCCCGCCATCCAGTATATCGTCGAAGAAGCGGTCGCGTCGGGTATCACCGACATTCTGATCATCACCAACCGCGGTAAGGGCGTGATGGAGGATCACTTTGATAAAACGCCGATGCTCGAAGACAGCCTTACAAAGGCGGGCAAAACCGCTCAGCTGGATGCGATCAAGGATATCCACAACCTCGCGAACATCCAGTATGTGCGCCAGATCGAGACCAAGGGTCTGGGTCACGCGGTATCCAGAGCGCGCAGTTTTGTCGGTAACGATCCCTTTGTCGTCATGTACGGCGACGACGTTATCATCGGCGATATCCCCGCCACCAAGGAGCTGATCGACGCATACGGCACCTTCGGCAAGGGTGTGCTGGGCATCAAGCCCGTATCAGAGAAAGCGATCAAGAAGTACAGCTCCCTCAAGGTCGAGAACATCCACGATAATGTGTTCAAGTGCACCGATATGATCGAAAAGCCCCAGCGCAAGGAGGACGTCTTATCCCTCTATTCCATCCTCGGACGCGTTGTCCTGCCTGCCGAGATCTTTGAGATCCTCGATCGCACCAAACCCGGCGCGGGCGGCGAGATCCAGCTGACAGACGCGATGGCGGAATTGGCGCGCAGCTGCGGTATGACGGCGGTGGAATTCACCTCAAAGCGCTATGACATGGGCAATAAGCTCGGCATTTTGCAGGCGAACATCGAGGTCGGCTTGAAGCACCCCGAGGTCGGCGAGGGACTCAGGGAGTATCTCAAAGAGCTTGCGAAAACATTATAATATCATAAGGATGAGAGGGCGTAGCGATACGCTCTCTTTTTTGATTCAGTCGGATCGATTGGTCGTTATCATCATAAAATGAAGCATGACCGTCAATTCTATCAAAATGGTAACAAAATTATAATTTTTTAATTCCAAACAATCATCAACAGTCGAAATAAAAGTGTATAATAAGGAACGAAAATCAGCATATATGCGTTTGTCCCATCATATCAATGATTCCCAAAACCCCTTTGGAGGTATAATATGAAAGCAGTTATCACGGTACTCGGCAAGGACAGCGTCGGCATCCTCAGCAAGGTGTCCACCGCCTGCGCCGAAGTCGGCGTCAATATCATTGAAGTGACCCAGAGCGTGCTGCAGGATATGTTCGCGATGATCATGCTCGCGGATATCGGCACGGCGACCGTCGCCTTTGATCAGCTCCAGAAGAATCTGGAGAAGGTCGGCGAGGATAATAACCTGAAGATCCACGTGATGCACGAGGACATCTTTAACAGTATGCACAAGATCTGAGGCGCCGTATGCTTGAAACCAAAGACATCTTAGAAACCATCAATATGATCGATAACGAGCACCTCGACGTGAGAACCATCACGATGGGGATCTCGCTGATCGACTGCATTGACAGCGATATCGACAAGGCGTGCGACAAGATCTATGATAAGATCTGCCGATACGCGAAGGATCTGGTCAAAACGGGCGAGGATATCTCGCGCGAATACGGCATCCCGATCATCAACAAGCGGATCGCCGTGACCCCGATCGCCATGGTCGCGGGCGTTTGCCAGACGCAGAAAATCTTAAAATTTGCCAAGGCGCTGGACAGAGCCGCTAATACCCTCGGCGTCAACTTCATCGGCGGCTATTCCGCATTGGTGGAGAAGGGCTTTGCCGCGGGTGATTACGCGTTGATTGAGAGCATCCCCGAGGCGCTGTCCGTGACCGAGCGAGTGTGCTCCTCCGTCAACATCGGCTCGACA
The DNA here is from genome assembly GCA_003499325.1 of Oscillospiraceae bacterium. GTDB lineage: Bacteria > Bacillota > Clostridia > Oscillospirales > Acutalibacteraceae > Ruminococcoides. The sequence continues at coordinate 12,315 of DNIP01000164.1, read as the reverse complement.
AAAGCCGGTATCAATATGGACGCGGTGAGGATGATGGGTCAAACCGTCGTCGATACCGCCAAGCTGACCGCCGACAACAACTGTATCGGTGCGGCAAAGCTCGTCACCTTCTGCAACGCCGTGCAGGATAATCCCTTCATGGCGGGCGCTTTTCACGGCGTGGGTGAAGCGGATTGCGTCATCAATGTCGGCGTATCAGGCCCCGGCGTGGTACGCGCCGCACTCGAAAAGGCGGATTGTCAGAATATCACCGAGGTCGCCGATCTCGTCAAGAAAACCGCGTTCAAGATCACCCGTATGGGTCAGCTTGTCGCACGGCAGGCGTCAGAGCGACTGGCCGTGCCGTTCGGCATTGTCGATCTCTCCCTCGCCCCTACCCCGGCTGTCGGCGACTCCGTCGCGCATATCTTAGAGGAAATGGGGCTCGAGATCTGCGGCTGTCACGGCACCACCGCGGCATTAGCTTTGCTTAATGACGCCGTCAAGAAGGGCGGCGTGATGGCGTCGTCCCATGTCGGCGGACTGTCAGGCGCGTTCATTCCCGTGTCGGAGGATCAGGGCATGATCCACGCTGTTAAGGAAGGCGCGCTGGATATCACCAAGCTCGAGGCGATGACCGCCGTGTGCTCCGTCGGATTGGATATGCTGGTCATCCCGGGCGACGTGACCCCCGAGACCGTTTCCGCGATCATTGCGGATGAAGCGGCGATCGGCATGGTGAACAGCAAGACCACCGCCGTGCGCGTGATCCCCGCCATCGGCAGAAAAGCCGGCGATGAGCTCAACTTCGGCGGCTTATTGGGCGCGGGTCCCGTCATGCCGCTGCGCAAGGGCGACCCGAGCGGCTTTATCCGGCTGGGAGGCAGATTGCCTGCTCCCCTGCAATCTTTGAAAAACTGATACCGATTGACCATATTGTGATTCAGGTCTATCTATCATATAAACCTACTACCGCCCCGAATGACGCTTCGGGGCTTCCTATCGAATCAAACAGATCGAGGTGTGATCCATGCAGGATTTATTGAAGCGCATCATTGAAATGGATGAACAGGCGCGCAAGATCGAACAACAGGCGAAGGATGAAAAGCTCAGGAGCGAGACCGAGGTCGAACAGCTCAAGGAGCAGATCTACAACGATTACATCGTCAGAGCGAAGGATCGTATCGAGAAGAACATCGCCGTTGACCGTGAGAACGCCGACAAGAAATATGCGGCGTCCAAGGAGCATAACGAAGCCATGAAGCAGGAAATGAATCGGCTGTACACGCAGAATAAGGACAGCTGGGTCGATGAGATCGTGAAACGATCCCTGGCGTGACCTTATACTTATCCTTAATAAAAGCCTTATCTTTTTATTTTGGAGTAGTATTACATGACCTTCAACAACACAGAAAGGTGGTGAGCGCATGGCGATCATCAATCCCGCCTCGGCGATTATCGCCAAGATCAAAACCAAATACGGCAAACGGCTGAGAGAGAAGGACTATCGCGCGATGGTCAAATGCGAATCCGTCGGCGACGTGGTGCAGTATATGAAATCCTACACGCATTATCAGCTGTTCCTCGATAAGATCGGCAGCGATATCCACCGCGGCAATCTGGAACAGCTCATTCGCGAAAGGCAGTTTGAGGGGCTGCTATCGCTGTGCAAGTATATTCAGGGCGATTCTCCCGTGACGAAATACATCCTCAGAAGCACGGAGATCACGGAGCTGATGAAGTTCATCACGCTGTTATCCATCCGCCGTCCACAGGAATACCTCTTCTCTCTGCCGCTGTACTTCACACAGCATACGGATATCGCGCTGGAAAAGCTCTCTGCCGTCCACGGTCACAAGGAACTGCTCAGCGTGCTGGAGCACACCGATTACGCGGATATTCTGCGGCAGTTCCCGCCCGATGATACCGGCGACTATGACCTCGCCGCCATTGAGGACGCGCTCGAGAATGATAATCTCAATAAGCTGTACACCGACATCGGCTCTGTCAAGAATAAAAAGGACAGAAATGAGCTGAGAAAGCTGTTCGACACCCTGTCCGATTACCAAAACTACTCCCGTATCATCCGACTCAAGAAGAATTACCGTCTGAGCAACGAGGAGGTCAGAAAGCACCTGCTCCGCTTCGGCAAGCTCACGGGAAAAAATCTGGACAGGATCTTGTCCAAGGAGGAATACGAGGAGATCCGCGAGGAGCTCAGGCATACCGCCGTCGGCAAAAAAGCGAGATCCATCGATCCCGACAGCGAGATGGCGGTACAGGGACAGTACGAGATGTGCCGGCATCAGCTGTACTTCTCCACCAATCCCGAGATCGTGCTCCTCGCCTATCATATCGTATCGTTAACGGAGCTGAGCAATATCATCGCCGTCGTCGAGGGCGTTCGGTATCAGCTCGAGCCCGATAAAATCTTAGAAATACTCATCCTGTAAAGTTGAGGTGAAAATATGGCACTGGAAAGAATGAAGCTCGTCAACGCCATCGGCTTGATGAGCTATCTGGATGACGTCGCCGCCGCACTGGGTCGGACAGGCGTTTTCCAGCCGGACGATGTCGCGGAGTTTTACTCGAATAACGAGAGCTTGCTTCCCGTCAACGCGTCCAATGAATTTGAACCGCTGCTCGAAAGGCTCCGTGAGCTGATGAACGGCGCGGGTATCAAGCCCAAGATCGTCGATCTGCCCGAGGAGGACAGCCTGGCATTCGATCAGGCGGATCGGTTTGTCGGCGATACCGCCAAGGAGCTGGGCGATCTGATTACGCGGCGTGATACGCTGCGGCGTGAGAGCGCCGTGTGTGGCGAAAATATCGAGAAGGCAAAGCATTTTGTCGATCTGACGCTGGACGTCAAGAAGATCCACGACTGCGAGTACATCTACACGCGCTTCGGCAAGCTGACCAAGGATAGCTACGCTAAGCTCGATCAGTACAAGGAGAATCCGTATGTCGAGTTCTTCCCCTGCTCGCACGACGATCTGTACTACTGGGGCGTATATGTCACGCCCGTATCCGAGGCGGACAAGATCGACCGCATCTTCTCGCGGCTGTATTTTGAGCGCGTGGAGCTCAGCGATATCCATGATACGCCGAAGATTTATGTCAAGCAGCAAACGGAATTAAAGCAACAGCTCGAGGAGCAGATCGCGTCGCTTGATAAGGAGATCGCCGCTTACACCAAGGAGCATGAGGAGGATATCCACAAGATCTTTACCTCGCTGTGCAAGCGGCACGCGTATCTCTCCATCAAGAATCACGCCTGCAAATACCGCAAGAGCTTTGTGCTGGTCGGATGGATCCCCGCGGAGTATGAGGGTCAGATCGAGAGCCTGCTCACCTCCATCGAGAGCGTGGAGGTGACCTTCACCGACGCGAAGGATGAAATCAAACATTCTCCGCCCGTCAAGCTCAAAAATCCGTTCTTCTTCCGTCCGTTTGAATATTACACCGAGATGTACGGTCTGCCGAATGCGCAGGAGCTCGACCCCTCGGGCTTTATCGCGATCACCTATACCCTGCTGTTCGGCATCATGTTCGCCGACGTCGGTCAGGGCATCCTGCTGTTGATCGCCGCGATCATCATGTATAAGGTCAAGAAGATGCCGCTGGGCGCTTTGCTGATCCCCTGTGCGATCAGCTCGACGATCTTCGGCTTCATCTTCGGCTCGGTATTCGGCTTTGAGGAATTGCTCAATCCTGTTTACAAAGCCCTGTTCGGGCTGAACGATAAACCGATCCATGTCATGGAAGGCAATACGACAAAGCTGCTGATCTTCGGCGCTGTCGGCATCGGCGTGGTGCTCCTGATGATCGCCATGATCCTCAATATCGTATCGTGCTTGAAGCGCAAGGATATCGGAGGCGCGCTGTTCGGCGTGAACGGCGTGAGCGGACTGGTGTTCTACACGGCGCTGGTCGCGGGGCTGGTCTCGACCATGCTCCTCGGCGTCAACATCATGTCGCCCGCGTATATTATCGGGCTGATCGTCCTGCCGCTGGTACTGATCTTTCTCAGAGAACCGCTGTCAAAAAAGCTTAGAGGAGAGAAAAAGCTCTTTGAGGACGGCTTCGGGTCGTTTTTTGTGGACAACTTCTTCGAGATGTTCGAGGTGCTGCTCAGCTATGTGACCAACACGATGAGCTTCTTGAGAGTCGGCGCGTTCGTACTGGTGCACGCGGGCATGATGGAGGTCGTGTTCGTCATGGCGGGTATGTTCGGGCCTGTCGGCTCCGCCATCACCATCATCCTCGGCAATATTCTGGTCGCGGCGCTCGAGGCACTGCTCGTCGGCATCCAGGTGCTCCGACTCGAATACTACGAGATGTTCAGCAGATTCTATATCGGCGACGGCAGAAAGTATGAGCCCGTCAACGTGAAGAATCAGATAGTTTAGAGATCAGTGGTCAGTGATCAGTGATCAGGTTAACATAAAATTGAGATTGCCACGGCTGATACGTTTGTCGAATCAGCCTCACAATGACTAATTAATATTTGGAGGTACAAACCTATGTTACAGTATTTATTGATGTTTATTCCCGCCGCTTTTCTGGTGATTTCCGTGTTGCTCTGCATCCGTTCCTTCAAGAACGGCAAAAGCCCCAAGCGCGCGGTGCTGACCCAGATCTTCTCCTTCCTCGCGGTATCGGCATTTTGCCTGATCACCCCGATCGTTGCTCATGCGGCTGACGCTTCCACTGCGGCACAGGCGGCTTCTTCTTCCGCAACGGGACTGGGCTACATTTCGGCGGGTCTGTCCACCGGTCTTTCCTGTATCGGCGGCGGTATCGCAGTCGGCGGCTCCGCTCCCGCGGCGATTGGCGCGACAAGCGAGGATCCCAAGAACTTCGGTAAGTCGATCATCTTCGTCGCGCTCGGCGAGGGCTGTGCGCTGTACGGTATGCTGATCTCCATCATGATCATCTCGAGCCTCTGATACCATGAGGATGTATCTGTTAAGCGATAACAACGACACCTTGATGGGCATGCGGATGTCCGGTGTGGAGGGCGTTGTGATCCATCAGGAGCATGAGGTCAGAGAGAAGCTCGACGAGCTCATGCAGGAGGACGATATCGCGGTCATTTTGATGACCTCTACCCTGCTCAATCTGGTCAGAGAGACGGTGTATGACTTAAAGCTCAACCGCCCGAGACCCCTGATCATTGAGATCCCCGACCGCCACGGCAACGGACAGACCAAGGACAGTATCTCGAGGTATGTCAAGGATGCCATCGGCGTGGATATGAAATGACGCGTGAGCCCTTTTGATAACAACAGTAACAGGATAAATAACGGCGGGAGCAAGCCCGCCCTACCTGAGAAGGAATAATATGAACACAAAAACAAAGGAATCCAAGTTCCTCGACGCGATCAACAAATACGCCGAACAGCAGAAGGCGCAGATCACGCAGGAGATCGAGGATTATAAAAACACCAAAATAGAACAGGCGACACAGCAGGGCTTGCAGGACGCGTATGACCTGATCCGCGCTGATATTGCAAGCAGAAAGGCTGTGATCGTCAATGATCTCGCCAAAAAGCAGCTTGAACTGCGCAACGAGCTGTTCCGTGAGCGTCAGGCACTTGCCGACAAGGTTTTTGCTCAGGCGAGAGAGAAGCTGACCGCCTTTACCAAAACAGGCGAATATGCCGATTTTCTCAGGCGTTCGCTGGAGGAGATCAAGGCGCATTGTGGCACAGCGCAGTGTGTGGTCAGCATCGCGCCGTCCGACGAGGAGAAACGCTCTTTGATCGAGAGCGTCCTTCCCGACGCACAGATCGCCGTGGATCAGCATATCCTGATCGGCGGGATCAAGGCGAATTGCCCCGCGCTCGGGATCTTGATGGACGACACGCTGGACGCTCGCTTAGAGGAACAGCGCGAGTGGTTCATCGAAAATTGCGGAATGAAGGTGGTGTAACGATGGCGAATGTGATTTACGGCGTGAACGGCCCTGTCGTCACTGTCAAGGAGGCGACCGAGTTCTCCATGATGGAGATGGTCTATGTCGGCAAGCAGCGCTTAGTCGGCGAGGTCATCGGCATTACCTCCGCCTACACCACGATCCAGTGCTATGAGGAGACCACCGGGCTCATGCCCGGCGACCCTGTCGAGGGCACCCATACGCGCATGAATCTTCTGCTGGGACCCGGTATCCTCGACAATATCTTCGACGGTATCGAGCGTCCGCTCGCGCAGATCGAGCAGGAATGCGGCGCGTTCATTAACCGCGGCTCTGCCGTGTCACCGCTGGATACCGAGAAGGAATGGGACGTTACCGTCACCGTCAAGGTCGGCGACCGACTTGTCGGTGGTATGATTTATGCTACCGCCCCGGAAACACATATTATCACACATAAAATGATGGTACCGCCTGCACTCTCCGGTAAGGTCGTGGAAGTGAAGCCTGACGGCAAGTACAAGTTGCTCGACACCATCGTCAAGATCGAGGACGACTTCGGTACCGTCCATGAGCTGAGCTTATGTCAGCGCTGGCCGATCCGTACCCCGCGCCCTGTCAAGGAGCGCCTCACCCCTACCATTCCGCTGATCACGGGACAGCGCGTCATCGATACCCTCTTCCCTGTTTCCAAGGGCGGTACGGCGGCGATCCCCGGCGGCTTCGGTACGGGCAAGACCATGACCCAGCATCAGCTGGCGAAGTGGTGCGACGCGGACATCATCGTCTATGTCGGCTGCGGTGAGCGCGGCAACGAGATGAGCCAGGTATTACAGGAGTTCTCAGAGCTGATCGACCCGAAGTCGGGTCATCCGATGACCGACCGCACCACCCTGATCGCCAACACCTCCAACATGCCTGTTGCGGCGCGTGAGGCGTCGATCTACACGGGCATCACCCTCGCGGAATACTACCGCGATATGGGCTACGACGTTGCGATCATGGCGGATTCCACCTCCCGCTGGGCGGAGGCATTGCGCGAGATCTCGGGACGACTGGAGGAAATGCCCGCGGAGGAGGGCTTCCCTGCCTATCTCCCCTCCCGCCTGTCGGAATTCTATGAGCGCGCGGGCAGAGCGGATGTGCTCAGCGGCACACAGGGCTCCGTCACCATCATCGGCGCGGTATCGCCGCAGGGCTCGGACTTCTCGGAGCCTGTTACCCAGAACACCAAGCGCTTCACCCGCTGCTTCTGGGCGCTCGACAAGAGCCTTGCCTACGCCAGACACTACCCCGCCATCAACTGGAACGAAAGCTACAGCGAATATTTCACCGATCTGGATAGATGGTACGAGGAGAACTGCGGCAAGGAATTCATTAATTATCGTACAAACATTACCGCTTTATTACAAGAAGAGACGCGTCTCATGGAGATCGTCAAGCTGATCGGCTCCGACGTCCTGCCCGACGATCAGAAGCTGATCATCGAGATCGCGAAGATCATCCGCGTCGGCTTCTTACAGCAGAACGCGTTCCACAAGGACGACACCTATGTCCCGCTCGAAAAGCAGAAGCGCATGATGCAGGTCATCCTGCACCTGTATGACCGCGCAAAGCTCGTGGTCGCAGAGAACATCCCGATCAGCCGCATCCGTGAGCAGGGACTCTTTGAGAAGATTACCAAGATCAAGTACGATATCCCGAACGATCATCTCGAGCTGTTCGACGAATACATCAAGGATATCGATGACAAAATACAAGCCATTTTGCATTAAGGAGGACTGTATCTTATGATTATCGAATATGTCGGCGTGTCTGAGATCAACGGTTCTCTGGTCGTGCTCGACGGCGTCAAGGGCGCTTCTTATGAAGAGATCGTCACCATCAAGCTCGCCGACGGCAGCGCCCGACAGGGGCGTATCGTCCAGATTGAGGGTGAGCGCATCGTGGTGCAGGTCTTTGAGGGCACCTCGAATATCTCGCTCGACAACACCGCCACCATCCTGACGGGCAGACCGATGGAAATGCCCCTCTCGCCCGAGATCGTCGGTCGTATCCTCGACGGCGCGGGCAGACCGATCGACGGACTGGGTCCCATCTATCCCGAGACCCGCCGTGACATCAACGGCACTGCGATCAATCCCGTATCGCGCGTGTACCCGAGGAACTACATCAACACCGGTATCTCGAGCATCGACACGCTCTCGACCCTGATCCGCGGCCAGAAGCTGCCGATCTTCTCGGGCTCGGGCATGAAGCACAATGAGCTGGCGGTACAGATCGTCCGTCAGGCGAAGATCACCGGCGCGGATGAGAGCAACTTCGGCGTCGTATTCGCCGCGATGGGCGTCAAGAACGACGTCGCGGAGTATTTCCGCCGCAGCTTTGAGGAAGCGGGCGTTATGCAGCACGTCACCATGCTGCTCAATCTCTCCAATGATCCGATCATCGAGCGTACGCTCACACCCCGATGCGCCCTGACGATCGCGGAATACCTCGCGTTTGAGCTGAATATGCACATCCTCGTCATCATGACGGACATGACCTCTTATGCCGAGGCGCTGCGTGAGTTCTCGTCCTCCAAGGGCGAGATCCCCGGGCGTAAGGGCTTCCCGGGCTATCTGTACAGCGACCTTGCGTCCATGTATGAGCGAGCGGGAATGATCAAGGGCTCGACAGGCTCCGTGACCCAGATCCCGATTTTGACCATGCCCAACGACGATATCACCCACCCCGTGCCCGATTTGACGGGCTACATCACCGAGGGTCAGATCGTGCTCGACAGAGCGTTGCAGGCACAGGGCATTTACCCGCCCGTCAACGTCCTGCCCTCGCTCTCGCGACTGATGAAGGACGGCATCGGCGAAGGCTTTACCAGAGCCGACCACGCGCCGCTGAGCAATCAGCTCTTCGCCAGCTACGCGAAGGTCATCGACGCGCGTTCCCTCGCCTCCGTTATCGGCGAAGAGGAGCTCTCGGACACCGACAAGAAGTATATCGAGTTCGGCAGGCAGTTCGAGAACACCTTTGTCAATCAGGGCTTCACCGAGAACCGCAGTATCGATCAAAGCCTTGACCTGGGCTGGAAGCTGCTCTCCACCCTCCCCCGCGAGGAGCTGGACAGAGTGGACGACGAAATGCTTGATAAGTATTATTCCGGTTAACGGTTAACGGAGAACGGTTAACGGTGAAAGGAGGGCTCCGCCCTCACCCATTGATAAGATGAAGGAAACGTCTCCTTTATTCTTAGGGATCCTGAACGCAAAGCGTTTCCCACAATTCCTAATTCCTAACTCCTAATTCCTCATTAACAAAAAAGGAAACGTCTCCGTTATTCTTAGGGATCCAAAACGCAAAGCGTTTCCCGCAATTCCTAATTCCTAACTCCTAATTCCTCATTAACGAAAGGGGAGTGACACCATGGCTGTACCGACCAAGGGTAACCTGATGGCGGTCAAGAAATCCTTGGCGCTGGCGAAAGTCGGCTATGAGCTGCTCGACAAAAAGCGCAATATTCTCATCCGTGAGATGATGGCGCTGATCGACCGCGCGTCCGAGATCCAGGGCACCATCGACAAGGCGTTTAGTGACGCGTACATCGCCCTGCAAAAAGCGAATATCACGCTCGGCTTCTGTGACGAGCTCTCTAAGACCGTCCCCATCGACGATAGCGTGACGATGGATTCGCGCTCCATCATGGGCGTCGAGATCCCGATTCTGTCGATCGACAAGCCCGACGAGCATGAGCTGCACTGCGGACTGAGCCATACCAACGCCCGATTTGACGAGGCGGTGGCGCTCTTTATGCACGCCAAGTACCTGACGGTGGAGCTCGCCGAGATCGAGAACAGCGTCTATCGTCTGGCGGTCGCCATCAAGCAGACCCAGAAGCGCGCCAACGCATTGAAGAACATCATGATCCCCAAGTTCGAGGCCGACGTCAAGTTCATCACCGACGCGCTCGACGAAAAGGACAGAGAGGAATTCTCCCGCCTCAAGGTCATCAAAAAGCAAAAGAACAGCAAATAAGCAACGGGGCTGTCGCACTAAGAAATGCGATAGCCCCTTTTAGTGTCATTCTGAGCGGACACGCGTGTCAAGCGAAGAATCTGAAAGTGCACATTTTCCGTCAGATTACACATGATAGGTGTAATATAATTGGATAGATTGCACTATAAGATCCTTGAGGAGTTGTCCAAATCTGTGATTTGGTATACAACTCCCATGCAACAGCGCTCCAAGAACAGACAGAGTCTGTGATTGGCTAAGCGCCACTGCCGGGCGCACCCTCAGGATGACAGTTCACAAAACTTAATATTACTTTTTCGACAAACTGAGCCTTCCCCCCGAGGGGAAGGCTTTTTTATTGAATACTGAAAACTGAAAATTGAAAAATGAATAATAGCGGGGCACGCGTGCCTTTTTCTGTTTCTCTGCAACGCTGAGGGGTACCCCCATAAAATACCGTATTTATCGTACAAGGTGCTGAAAATGGCTTAGCTATGCGGTTTTTGCGTGTACGATACCGCATGAGCTTATCGTACGCTGTCGTATATCATCGTACAGAAAAGAAAAATATTCTGTCACGGTTGCATAAAAGTATGCAACTTTTGTCACCGAATCGGCATGGATAGAGGAGCACGCTCCATTGAGTACGCTTTAGAAGCGCGCTTCGGGGAGTAAGCTTCGGGAAGCGCGCTTCGGGAAGCGAGCTTCTACTTTACCGAAAGGTGGTAATCATATGAATACAGTTTATCAGGAAATCAATCAACAGTTTGACGCGGCGGCGGAGCGCCGTGAGCCGCCCAAGCCGTCAGCGCCTGTCATCAGCCCGCCCGAGCGCCCGCTCAAGGTATTCCGCGGCAGTGAGCTGGCGGAGCGCTGCTTTGAGCGCAGGGATTTTTGGGTAGAGAGCCTGTTGTGCTCGGGGCTGACCGTGCTGGCGGGAGCGCCCAAGGTTGGCAAGAGCTGGCTGGTACTCAACATGTGTCTGAGTATTGCGAAGGGTAAGCCCTTCTTAGGGCTGAACACGCGCCAATGCGGCGTGCTGTATGTTGCGCTGGAGGATGACGAGCGCCGTTTGCAGCGCCGTATCCTCACCATTACGGATGAGTGCGCCGAGCATCTGTATATCACAAATCGGTGTGCTGAGATATCGGAGGAGCTCGAAAAGGAGCTCTGCTTCTTCCTCGCCGAGCACCGCGACGTCAGGGTGATCGTCATTGACACCCTGCAAAAGATCCGCGCGGGCGGTCGTGATATGAGCTACGCCAATGATTATGACGAGATATCCGTGCTCAAAAACATTGCCGATCAGCTGAATATCGCCATCGTGCTGGTACATCACACACGCAAGATGAGCGACAGCGACTACATGAACGAGATCTCCGGCACCAACGGGATCGCGGGCTCAGCCGATACCTTGATGGTGCTCAAAAAGGAGAAGCGCACCTCTCGCGAGGCGGTGCTCAGCTGCACCGGCAGAGATATCGAGGACAGGGAGCTCAAGCTCCGGCTGAGCAGAGAGAGCTGTGTCTGGCAGGTGATCAGCGACAGTATGGAACAGGAGCGCCGTGAGCTGCCCAGGGTGATCGTCAAGCTGATCGACCTGATGGAGCAGAAAAAGCTCTATGACGGCTATAACACGAGCTTTGCGAACTGGTTTACCGAGGAAACTGGTGAGGTCATCACGCCCAACCACCTCAAGCGCCTGATGAACCTCTATCGCTATGAGCTGGAGGATCACGGCGTGAGCTTTGATTCCTTCCGAGAGAAGAATCGCCGCAGGGTGAAAATCACCTATGTCCCTCGCAATGTGTGAGAGAGCGGGCACATGCGCCCGTTAGCGGTACGGTATTGTACGGTCATATACGGTGGCGCAATACGGTATCGTACACGCAAAATCCGCATGGATAAGCCATTTTCGGCACCTTGTACGATAAAACGGTAAATTAGGGGGGTGCCCCCTCAGTGTTACAGAGAAACAGAAAAAGGCACGCGTGCCCTGCGCATCTACGCTTACGCTTGATGCTTGGCACGGTCGCCTTCGAATCTCCGATGAATCACTTGTATAATAGATGAGAGGTAAAGAATCCTTACGGATCCCTTACCTCTCAATCTATATGGTGACCCATCGGAGATTCGAACTCCGGACACCTTGATTAA
>DNIP01000164.1:0-204 GCA_003499325.1 Oscillospiraceae bacterium | reverse complement strand
TGATTAAAAGTCAAGTGCTCTGCCAACTGAGCTAATGAGTCATATGGGGTGAGTAATGGGAGTCGAACCCATGCTCTCCAGAGCCACAATCTGGCGCTTTAACCAACTAAGCTATACCCACCATATCTGGCGCGCCAAAAGGGATTCGAACCCCTGACCTACTGCTTAGAAGGCAGTTGCTCTATCCAACTGAGCTATTGGCGC
>DNIP01000034.1 GCA_003499325.1 Oscillospiraceae bacterium | reverse complement strand
CGCTGACGGTCGAGCTTTTTGAGCGCTGTCCTGCGCTTTTGATAGTATTCATACATGGCGCCCGTCAGCCAGTAGAACGCCTGCATATCGTTATTGTAAACCTCGCAGTACAGCCATTTGAGCTCGTCGAAGCGAGCTTCAAAGCGGTCGGCGAATTCCTTTTCCCATTGTGCGGTATGCTTCATCCCATCACCTCATCCAAGGTCGGCATTGCAGGGATCGCGCCGCTGCGAGAGGTGGTGACGCTCGCCGCTTTGTTGGCGAAGATGACCAGCTCCCTGATCTCGTCCTCACTCAGCTCGGAGGGCTTATATGTTCCGAGCCGCGCCATGCCGCTGAGGAACGCGCCGAAGAAGGTGTCGCCTGCGCCGTTGGTATCGGCGACCTTGACCTTGACGCCCTCGCATAAGCCGGTACGGTCGCCGAAGCGATAGTACGCGCCCTTTGCGCCGAGGGTCAGCAGGATCAGCGGGATGCCGTAGGTATCTGCTAAATATGCCGTGCCCTTTTCGGGGTCGTCGGTATCGGCGAGCAGGGGCAGCTCTTCATCGGATATCTTCAATATATCGACAATGCTCAAGGGCGTTTTCATCTGTGCCAGCGCGTCATCAAGGCTGTCCCACAGGCTTGCGCGGTAGTTCGGATCGTAGGTAACGGTCGCGCCCAAGTTCTTCGCCCTTAAAGCGGCGTTGAAGGTCGCGGTGCGGGAGGGATCCTCCGTCATGCTCACGGAGCCGAAGTGGAGGATATGGGTGTTTTTGAGCGTATCGTCGGAGATCTCGGATTCCGACAGCTGTGTATCGGCAAAGCCCCTGCGGTAAAAGGCAAAGTCACGCTCGCCGCTCTCCTGCAAGGATACGACCGCCAGCGTGGTGTTCGCCTTGTCGGTGATGATCATATGGTCGGCGTTGACGCCGTTCTGCTTAACGGTATCGACCAGGAGCTTTCCGAACGCGTCGTTGCCGACCTTGCCGATGAACGAGGTGTTCGCGCCGAGCCTTGCGGCGGCTACGGCAACGTTGGCGGGAGCGCCGCCGGGAAAAGCGGTATAGACGGGGATGCCCTGATCGGATACGCCCGTCTGGGTCAGATCGATCAGCATTTCGCCGATCGTGAGGATATCAAACATCAAATCACCTGTTTCGTTATTGGATCTGTTCGATGAACTTTTTGAATGCGGATAAGCCGTTTTCGTCGCGCTTGAATACGCCCGCGTCGAGGAGCACCTGCTCGAATACCGCGCCTACCTCCGCATGGATGATATCCATCGCGTTGTCGGCGTTGAACGAGGGATAGCGGGACATGAACTCCGCCGCCCACTGTGCATGGCTCGCGGTCTGCGGATTCGCGGTCAGGTCGTCGCCGTGGAGGAGTGCGTCCTTGACGGCTTCCAGCTCGGTCGCCAATCTTGCGGGCAGTACCGCCAGACCCATGACCTCGATCAGTCCGATATTCTCCTTCTTGATATGGTGCAACGTCGGGTTCGGGTGATACACGCCCAGCGGTCTGTCCTCGGAGGTAAGGTTGTTGCGGAGCACGAGGTCGCACTCATAGAGCCCGTCCTTCATTCTGGCGATCGGGGTGATAGTGTTGTGCGGCACCTCGTCGGTAAAGGCGAGGATGTTGGCCGCCTCGTCGGTATAGCCGCGCCAGTGCCCCAGCACATGGGCACAGGCGTTGACGAGCTGCTCCTTGTTGCCGCTTCTAAGGCGGATGACCGACATCGGCCATTTGACCGTGGCGGCGTGGACGTCGGGATAATCCTGCATGGTGAACGCGAATTCCTCGGGCGCGACCGCCATCGCGAAGGTGTAGTGACCGCCCTGGAAGTGCTCATGCGAGAGGATGGAGCCGCCGACGATCGGCAGATCGGCATTGGAGCCGACGAAATAATGCGGGAATTGTCCGATGAAATCAAACAGCTTGCGGAACACCGCTGCGTCGATCACCATCGGGATATGCTTACTGTTGAACACGATGCAGTGCTCGTGATAATAGCCGTAGGGCGAATATTGCAGATACCAGTCGCCCTCGTCGATCTTAATCGGGATGGGGCGCAGATTCTGGCGCGCGGGATGATCCTGCCGACCCGCGTAGCCCATGTTCTCGGCACAGAGCTGACACTTGGGGTACGCGGCGGATCTGGTCGCGCCCGCCTTGGCGATATCGCGCGGATCCTTCTCGGGCTTTGAGCGGTTAATGGTGATGTCGAGCGTGCCGTACTCGCCCTGATACGTCCATTTCAAATCCTTAGCGATCCTGCCCGCGCGGACATAATTGAGCTTTTTGCTGATATCAAAATACCAATCGGTCGCCGCCTCGGGCGACTTCTCGTATTCCGCCCAAAAATCGCGGATGATCTCGCGCGGCATGGGGGTGACGATCCCCATGAGCTTGGTGTCGAACAGGTCGCGGTTAGCGGTGGTATCCTCGATCACACCGTGCTCGCACGCGTAGTCGATCAAGGGCTTGAGGACATCATCTACCGACGCGTCGGTTTTTCCTGTACTATCATCCGCTGACGGTTCTTCCCAATCACTGACGCGCAGCGCGTCCATCAGCATATTGCGGACGACCAGCTCGTCATCCTTTGTGATCAGGTTATTGTTAACGGAATAATCGATTAATTGTTGGATTGCTGTACAAATGTTCATAGGTCACCTTTTATTGTGCTTTTTCCAAAGGATATATTATACGATTTTTACGCCACCGACAGGGCGGATACGGAGCACATAACAGCTCCCCGCGCCGAACAGGGCGTCCATCTTCTCGCGGTAGACTTCGGTTTGATCGAGCGGCACAAACGCCTGGATCGTTCCGGCAAAGCCGCCGCCGTGCACACGAACGCTCGCGTCATTTCCCAACACCGACTTGCTGACGGCGATCGCCAGCGGGATCCCCTGCTCTAAGGGCTTTTTGGTGGCATACAGGTTTTGCAGGAGATTGGCGGAGGAATCGGCGCTTTGATGATAGAGGGTAAAGAAGCGCTCCAGATCGCCTCTGTCCAGCGCGTCCGCTTCCGCGATAGCGCGGTTGTTCTCACCGAAGAAGTGCATGGCGCGCAGGATGGCGCGGTCGGAGCACTTGCCGCGCAGCGCGGGGATGGCTTGGAAGAACTCCTTCTCGTCCACCTCGCGCAGCACCTCCTTGCCGAATTGCGCCGCCACCTGCTTCATCTCGCTCGGTACGGCGACATAATCATCGGTCAAGTCAGAGTGACTGCCCTTGGTATCGGTGATGCAGAGGTTGTAGCCCGCCTTGGCAAAATCAAAGCTGTGCTTTTCCACCACAGGCTGCTCGGCGTTTCTGAAATCGAGGAACACAAAGCCGCCGACGGAGCAGACCATCTGATCGAGCAGACCGCTGCCCTTGCCAAAATAGACGTTCTCGGCATACTGGCCGATCTTGGCGATCTCGATCTCGCCCGCCTTGCCGTCGTTATACTGTACGTCGATGATCGTGCCGATCAGCGTTTCAAAGGCGGCGGAGGATGACAGTCCGCTGCCCGACAGGACGTCCGACACGGAATACGCGTCAAAGCCGCCGATCTTCACACCCATCTGCGCAAAGCGCGCGGCGATACCGCGCACGATACCGATGGATTTTCCTTTTTCATTCTCGTGGATATCGAGATCAGAGAGATCGATCTCGGTCATGCCGTAGCCCTCGCTGTAAAGGCGGATCACGCCCTCATCATGGAAAGCGACCACTGCTACGACGTCCAGATTGACCGCCGCGCCCAACGCGCAGCCGCGCTGGTGATCGGTATGGTTGCCGCCGATCTCGGAGCGTCCGGGCGCCGAGAACAGGTGGACGCCCTCACGCTCGGGGAAGATCTCCGTAAAGCGCTCGATCGCCTTGATATATCGATGGCGCTGTGTATACAGGACGCTCGAGTCCGCGCCGTACAGCACCGAAAGTTCTTCTTTCAGCCCACTGTTATTGAGTTGATTGATCAGTTCTTTTGCTTTCATAACATCACCATTACATATCGAGTTTTTGCAGTTCTTTTATCATTTCTTCCTCTGACATCTCGTGACCGCCGACGCTGTCGCCGCCCTCTTCATAGAGCGCCTTTTCCTCGGGACTGCCGGGCATGATCTGCTTGCCGTCCTCGGTGAGGATGAAATCGCCGAAATCATCCACAAGGGGCAGGAACCGATTGTAGTCCTTGATCAACAGGCGCGAGGTGAGCATTGTGATCGCGCCGAAGCCGAAGAAGAACCAACAGAACGCGTACAGCGGCATCATCTGCGGATCGCTGTAGGTCAGATAAAGCGGGAAGATATGGAAGAAGAGGTTGACGGGGATCCACCACGGCTTGTGGAACGCGAAGTAGACCGCGTTGCGGAGATGCCCACCGATCGTCGCCTCAAACGCCGCAATCGACGGAAAGGTATAGATCAGGATCAGCGTGAGGAGCAGTCCGACGCCGTAGAGCGCGTACTGGAAGTAGCCCATCATGCCGCCTGCCTGCCAACAGATCCGCAGTCCGAAGTAGCCTGCGACCATCAAAGCGACATAGAGGATCCATACCGCTGTCGCCTGCAAAAAGCTGGATTTAAAGCCCAGCCAAAACTGCTTGAAGGGATTGGTCACGCCGCCCGAGCGCAGGGTCTTGAGCATGACGCGGTACAGCGCCGCGTAGGACGCGCCGATGGTGATGACGGGCAGGCTGAATAGCACAAACATCAAATTGGCGCAGATGATGATGCCGATCTTGGTCATCACTCTGCCGAAGGCGCTGTCGGGGCTCATAAACGAGCTGACAAAATTCCGCATGGCTTATCCCTCCTCTAATACAAATCGCAGGAAATCTCCGACTTCCTTGATATTCTTGCTTTGAGCTCCGATACCCAGCGCGCAGCCTTCGGGGTACACATGGTATTTCGTCACCAGAAGGCTGTCGCTGATATCCACGCCTACGGGGATCGGTTCGAGCTCAGAACCGTTCTCGTCCACCGGCGTATAGTACACAAATCGGTCGGCATACTTTGCTTTGATGTCGGCGCATTTTTCATCGTTCAGGTTGAAGAGCCTGCCGCTTTCTCCGAGAGCCGCCAATGACTTGGGCTCCATGGTGACCGCGTCGATCTCACCCGCGTCGACGAGGGTCACGAACGTGTTGTAATACGCGTTGCCCTTCGCCTGATTCTTGGTGTAATCAAAGTAGGATTCGGCGTTGAACTCCACCTTTTTCTGTTTGAGGTCATAGCCCGCGTAATCGGTGAAATCCTCCCAGAGCTTGGAGCCGGTGCCCGCCTGCGCCGTGGTGTTGGCGAAGGTGACCATCAGCCAGTTGTCGGGGATATTGGTCGCGATGCGCACGGCAAGGAAGGTGCCGAAGCCGACGGCAAAGACGATCGCCACGATCGGAATCCAAAAATATGTCCAGATGTAACGGATCTTTTCCTTGAACGGCAATCTTTTTAATTTTGCTTTTTCTTCTGCCCAAACGATTTTATTCGGTTTCAATGTTAACTCCTGTCGGAACTTTCCGAGCAAAGCGCCATCGTGTCTGCTTTTCTCGGGGCTTTTTATTCGGTTGTGATTGCCGCAGCCCTCCAACGCGTGGACGCGCGCGTCGAGGGCTTCGCAATGAGAATTGATGATCTTATCCGATCTTGACGATATCGAGCTGCATGGCGGGGTAATCGCCCGTCAACCGCGGGAAGGTATAGCCGCCCTGCATCAGCGCCGAGCCGAGCACCTCGAACTCGCCGTTGACCGAGTAGGTCTCGTCGGGCAGCAGTCCCTTCAGATTGACATGCACGGGAGCGGAATTCGCCAAGGGATTGGTGACGACGATATTCAGCACACTGCGGCTCTGATCGGGGCTGACGAACTGCCACGCCATATAATGGGTGCTGTCGCTGAGCTTGCTCAGTCGGTAGAGCTTGCCGTCATGCACGATGGGCTCGATCTCCTTGAAGCGCTTGATCTGCGCCTTGATCTCCTCACAGTCCTCGTCGGACAAGAGGGACAGGTCGAGCTCATAGCCGAAGGTGCCCGACATCGCGACAACGCCGCGGGTGCTCAGCGGTGTTTTGCGCCCTGTCTGGTGGTTGGGCGACGCGCTGACATGAGCGCCGACGGTGCTGGCGGGATAGCCGAAGGAGGTGCCGTACTGGATCGTCAGTCGGGAGATCGCGTCGGTATTGTCGGAGCACCAGATTTGCGGCGAATAGTGGAGCATGCCCGCGTCGAAGCGACCGCCGCCGCCCGCACAGCCCTCAAAGAGCACATGCGGGAACGCCTTGGTCAGACGTTCATACAAGCGGTACAGGCTCAGATAATAGCGGTGTGCGACCTCACCCTGCCGCGGCGAGGGGGTCGAGTGAGAATATACGTCGGCAAGAGGACGGTTGAAGTCCCACTTGATATAAGTGATATTGTATTTTTCGAGCAGACCAGAGATCGTTTGGAACAGGTATTCGTGCACCTCTCT
The DNA here is from genome assembly GCA_003499325.1 of Oscillospiraceae bacterium. Classification (GTDB taxonomy): domain Bacteria; phylum Bacillota; class Clostridia; order Oscillospirales; family Acutalibacteraceae; genus Ruminococcoides. The sequence continues at coordinate 2,475 of DNIP01000034.1, read as the reverse complement.
GCGCGAGAGATCGAGCGCCAGCTGGTTGCGCGCCATCATCGGCGCACGGTTCGGCGCGGTCAGCGCCCAGTCGGGATGCGCGCGGTAGAGGTCGCTGTCCTCGTTGACCATCTCGGGCTCGATCCAAAGTCCGAATCGAAGTCCCATATCGTTGATCTTGGTGATCAGGCTCTCCAAGCCGTTCGGGAGCTTTCTTGTATCGGGGATCCAGTCGCCAAGACCCGCGTTATCGTCGTTGCGGTTCTTGAACCAGCCGTCGTCGAGGACGAACATCTCGATCCCGAGCTCCTTTGCCTTTTCGGCAATTTCGAGCAGCTTTTCCTCATTGAAGTCAAAATAGGTCGCTTCCCAGTTGTTGATCAGCACGGGGCGGTGGCTGAGCTTGTACTCTCCGCGGACAACATTGTGGCGGATCACGCGGTGATAGTTGTACGAAAGCTCCGTCAGACCGTCGGCGCAGGTGAGGATGACCTCGGGCGTGAAGAAGGACGCCTCCGACGCGAGCTCCCAGCGGAAACGGTCGTCGCTCAGACCCGTGACCACTCGGACAGAATCGAACTGATCCAGCTCGATCTCGGTTTTATGATTACCCGAGTACATCAGCATCACGCCGTAGCAGACGCCGCTGTCCTCGGTAGCCTCTCTGTCGCACAGGATGACGAAGGGATTATGCTGGTGGCTCGACATACCTCTGCCCGAGGAGATCGAGTGCACGCCGTGGAAGAGCGGCACGCGCTCGGGCTGGCGCTCCATGCAGTGTCTGCCGTGGAAGTGGATCATATCCCACTTGCCGAAGGGCAGCTCCAGGCACATGGAGCAAGCCTTTCTCAGCCAGACGATCTCGTAGCCCGCGTTGATGATCTCGGCGGCGCGCGTGATGATATCGAGCTCCTCGAACACGCCGTAATACAGCTTGATACGGATGTTGGCGGGCTTGTCGATCAGGGTGACGATCAACGTCTGGGCAATCTGTCCGCTGTCATAGACGGAGGGCAGACCGGGGATCGAATACTTGCCGTCCAAGATCTCATGCTCCTCATAGCGGAACTCCGCACAGCGGCTGCCGTCGGAGCACGAAGCGCGGATGCTGGTCACGCGGAAATCGCCTACGCCGAAGGAGGTGTACTCCTGCGACATGGAGTCCAGCGAATAGGCGCGGTTCTGGCGCATATCGTATGGGTTGCCGGAGAAGCCGTGATCGTAGATGCGGAACGGATAGGACATATCGTTCTGCCCGAGCTTGGGACCGTAGTACAAATGCTGTAAATAGCCCAGCTCGTCGATCTTCATCTGATAGGCAGTGTTTTTTGTCTCTAAGATCAGTTGCTTGGTTTCTTCGATATAACGGATACTCATGCGGATAACTCCTTTTGCTTGTTAATTTGAGTCTGCCTCGAAGGGCTCGTTCGGATTGGAACGATGGGTTCGGCGGTATTCGCGGGGGCTCACGCCGTAAAAGCTCTTGAAGGTCTTGGAGAAGGTCAGCGGATTGTCGTAGCCGATCTGCCGCGAGATCTCCTGGATCGGGTTCTCGGTTTCTTCCAGCAGCTTACACGCCTGATTGAGCTTGCACTGCATCAGGTACTCCTGCGGAGATACCCCCATCTTCGCCTTGAAAAGATTGGTCAGGTAGCTGCGGTGCAGACCGACATATTTCGCGACGTCTCCGATCTTGGCGGTCGCGTAATTGCCGCGGATGAAATCGGCGGCGTAGGTAACATAATCGTCGGCGGGGTACTGGTGCGTTTTGCGGATATGCCGTTCGGATTCATAGTTGGAGTGCACGGCCGTGCTGATGAATTCGAGCAGATGACCTGTTCGGGAGTAGACGTTGGAGGGCGTCAGCTCCGCCTGATCCAGCACCTTGGATACGATGGAATAGAAGTGGCGCGTATCCACATGACAATCCAGCACGTTGACGCCTTTGACAAAGCCGGCCTCCTCCACGCATTTCTGCGCGATACTGCCGTCGAACGCCATCCAGCAATAGACCCACGGATCTTCGGCGTCCGCCTTGTACCATGTCTCCTCACCGGGCTTTGTCATGAACATCTGGCCGAAATGCAGGTCTGTTTCCTTACCGTTGACAGAGAGCGTACCCCTGCCCTGCATGATCACATGCAAATGATAACCGGGTCTGTCTGTCGTATGGAAATAATAATCGGGCAGACAGTGCTCGACGCCGCACAGCATCAGATAAAGATCATCGGAAATACGTTTTTTATAAACAAGACATCTTACCTTTGGGGTCACATACAGCCCCGGCTCGCCGTAAACGGAATCATTATGCATGGGATCACCTTCTTTGTTTCTTCCTTTGACCGCGACAGCACAGCTGTTTCGGGAGTATTATTTTTTTACACAAACACTTATGAAAACCGAGCCGCGTAAAGCAATTATAAAAAAGAGGAAATCATCGAATGCCGCTCGGTTTTGATAAATGTTCGGTTATACTAAGTATCCATTTAACGCAAT
>DNIP01000140.1:2168-6251 GCA_003499325.1 Oscillospiraceae bacterium | reverse complement strand
ATCTTGGCAGGCGCCAGCGCGTCCTCGCGGGCTGCGCTTATTGGTAACGGTCAGGTATGACCGTTACCGTATCACTTCGCCGCTCGTCCTTTCCCCAAAAAGCAGGCTTTTTGGGGACCCCGATCAACTTTCTGCACCGAAACTTGCTCGAAATCTTGCTCATTTTCAGTTCTTCGGAGTTTTGACGATGCAGATTTTTGTCTGACCGCGGCAAAACCACAGCGAACCCTGACGGGTTCGCGAGGATTTTAACAATGGACAGGCGAAAATATGCCCGTCAAAACCACGGTTCGGATTATTCCTGTCACCCTATGGTAAATCGACCGATCAGAACTTCCACGGATTCTTTTTGATATCGTCAACGTCCTTATCGTAGAAGTACGCGTCGAGGATATCGCACGCCGCCTGCTGGGGCAGATAGCTTCTGCCGCCGTGCTCGAACAGCACGCACAGCGCAATCTCGGGATCATCATACGGCGCAAAGCAGATAAAGACATTATGGTCGGAGCCGGCGTTCTCTGCCGTACCGGTTTTGCATCCCATCTTGATGGGATACTGACCTGCCATCGCCCGCATGTTATCGGTCTGGGTGACGGCGTACATGGCTTCCTTGACCAGATCGATATTCTCCTGTGACACACCTGTTTCGGCTTCTATGACAGGCTTTTTGGGATCGTTTTCCAGCACGGTCTCGGTGCGCTCATAGTTGACGATCTTGCGCACCAGATGGGTTTTGTAGCGCACGCCGTTGTTGGCGATCGCGGAGGCGTAGGTCGCGAGCTGTACCGGGGTAAAGGCGTTGTCGCTCTGACCGATCGCCGCCTGCACGGTGTTGCCCTCAAACCACGTGGTCGAATCTCTGCCCGCGAGCACGCCGGTGCTCTCGGAGACCTCGATGCCGGTCTTGGCGCCGAGACCCAGCTTTTCGGCATACATATACATCGTAGTGATGCCAACGCGCCTGCCTACCTCGGCAAAGTAGCAGTTGCAGGAGTGCGCCATCGCGCTCTCGAGCTTCTGGTTGCCGTGAACGCCCAGACAGTGGACGACGTCATCCTTATAATAATCATATTTACCGTTACAGTGGATGGTCGTATCGGTGGTAATGATATTCTCCTGCAATGCGGCTGTCGCAACGCAGGGCTTGAAGGTCGATCCCGGTGCGAACGCGCCCTCAAACGCGCGGTTAAACATCGGGATATCTTTATCACTGAACAGATACTCTGAATAATCGGGGTCATAGAATTTTGAAATATCGTAATTCGGATAAGACGCGGCACAGATAACGGAATTATCGCGGACGTCGAGCATAACAGCCGCACCCGCAACGCAGTCCTCACCCATCTTGCTTTGCTCCTTCGCGTTGCTTGCTTTTGCCTTTTTGACGTCCTCCAGACCCAGCTTTTGCGCTTCCTTGATATTCTTGCCGATGGTGTAGGCGGCAACCTCCTGGATTCTGGAATTGATGGTCAAATATACGGTGTCGCCGGGCTTTGACTTGACGGTTTCTTCCTCGCCGACGATCTGTCCGTCCTCGTCCGTGATGATGGTTTTGGTGCCCGCCTTGCCGCGCAGATAATCCTCCATCGCCGCCTCGATGCCGAATTTGCCGATATTGTCGTCCAGACCGTAGCCCTTCTCTTTATAATCGGCATATTCGTCCTCGTCGATCTTGCCGACGACGCCGAGGATGTGCGGGATCAGGGTGCCGTTCTTGATGACGCGCTCATTGACGGTGCGAACCTCGACCGCGGGGACGGTCTGGGTGCGCTCCGATACGACCGCGACGGCGTCACTGCTGACGTCGGACGCGACCACATAGACCTGCTCATAGGAGAAGCCCTTCTTCTCCATATTATAGCGGATCGACACGACAGCGCGCTTGGTATAGGGATCGTCGATATTGTCCGCCTTGTAGCGCTTGGCGAGCTCATTGACGATCTCGGTCGCGGTCAAGCCCTCTTTGTTGAGCATGGAGGGGGATTCGATGTACTCGACGTCTCCCCCGCTGCCTTCATCAAAGACGAATTCGCCGTCCATATAGGAGATCGGCAGCTCGTCGATATAGTCAACGCCGCATTGCTTCAGGGTATTGATCAAATCAATAATGATCAGGTTCAGCTGATGATCCTCTGAGGCATAGACCTTGTTAATGACAATGTTGTAGGCAGTCTCATTCACGGCGAGCGGATGACCGTCCACATCAAGGATCTCGCCGCGCGTCGCGTCGGAATCCACCGTGTGAGCGGTTGAAGCGGCGGAGAGCTCCTTGTACTCTTCGCCGTGCACGATCTGCCAGTCAAAGAGCCGCGTCGCAAAGCCTGCGAATATGGCGATCAGGAGTATCACGCAGATGACGATGCGCAGCTTGGTGGTATCCTTCTTTTCCTTTTCCTGCTGTGCGGTTTTTGCGGCCAAACGCGCGTTGCGGTTGTTGATATTGATCAGCTCTTTTGCGTTTTTGCGGAGCTGACTCTGGAATTTTCTGTCCTTTTTCATCGGCATGATCCTCCTTTCTGCTGTATTGAGGGGAGGGTGTTGACCCTCCCTGCGTTTCAAGAATAATTAGCCCGCTTCAAAGCTGAGTGTGGAATAGATAAAATGATTGAGAAAATAGAACGGGATAGAGTACAGGAAGGTCTGTACCATGCGCGAGACGATATGGGCGGTAAAATAGCTCCACATATCCTGCACGCCCGGGATCACGAAGATCACCAAAAAATAAATCATAAACAGAAGCCCTACCGCGACAAACGCGTAGAGCAGATAGTTAAAGAACTTCGCGACGATCAGGTTGTTGACAGCATAGCTGACGATGAAGCAGATGACCGTCAGGGAGATCGCAAAAATGCCGATGCTGTCGGTGTAGCCCAGATCGGTCAGGACGCCTGCCGCCAAGCCGATGATCATCGCGGGGATCTCTCTTTCAAACACAGCGACAGTCAACGCGACGCAGACGACAAGCGCGGGCTTTGCGCCGAAGAGCTCGGGCATCAGTCCCGGCGTCGTGCACAGGATGAAGGTCAGGATCAGCTCCAACGCGTAGGCGAGATATCGGAAAAACGAATTCGAACGCTCCGCCATCAGTCACCGCTCTCTTTCTTGAGGATCTCTCCCTGTCCCTCAAAGTCGGAGATGACCGCTACGTTCACGATCTTGCTGATATCATCATACGGCTTGATCACGGCAAAATTCGAAGTGTCGTATGTATCATAGCCGATCTCGGTGACCTCGCCCAGCACCATATCCTTGGGATAGATGCCCGAAGCGCCCGAGGAGGTGATGATATCGCCCTTTTCGATCTTGTGCTCCGAGGTGAGCTTTGAGAGCATGGTGAGGTTATCGTCGGCGTACTTTGCCGAACCGGTGATGATACCGGTATCGCCCGTCGCCTTGTCGATCGCGCCGATACTGGTCTGGGGTGAGAGGATGGTGACGACCTTTGCGGTATAGACGTCCGCCTCGCTGATCCAGCCGATCAAGCCGTTCTCGCCCATGACGGGATCGCCGACGGTGATGGCGGAATCGGTGCCCTTATCGATGGTAAAGGAGCCGAACTCATCGTTGGTATCGCGGCGCAGAACGGTCGCGGGGATCAGGGTATAATCCTCATGTTCCTTTTTGAGCTCATAGAACATCCACAGGCGGGTGTTCTCTTCCTTGACCTCGTAATAATCCACCAGGCGGGATCGCAGATCTCGGTTCGCTGTTTTCAGCTCCTCGTTCTCTTTTTGCAGCTCATCATAGCTTTTGTTACTATTGTCGGAGGACGCCGCCGCCGTGACCTTGGACATACCGTAGGTCAGGGTGTTGAAGGTGGCGGAGATGATATTGTTCTCCACATTGCGCGTGAACACCGAAAGCATGATCAGCACCAACAGTACCGATAAAAATATTTTGATTTTAGGGGATTGAAAAAATTCTTTCATATTTTCTTTCCTAAAATAAGATAGACAGGGTCTGACGTCTTTCCTTACTGACCACTAACCACTAATCACTGACCACTGATCACTAACCACTGATCACTAACCACTGACCACTGACCACTGACCACTAACCACTAACCACTGACCACTAATCACT
>DNIP01000140.1:0-2110 GCA_003499325.1 Oscillospiraceae bacterium | reverse complement strand
CCACTAATCACTAACCACTGACCACAGACCACTACCGTCATCTACTTTGCTCTTTTACTCGCCTTAAAATTAGGATCCAGACGCATACCCGCGCCGTCAACAACGCAGTCGAGCGGACGCTCGGCGATCTTGACGGGCATACCGGTTTCCTCTTCAATCAGCTTATCGAGCCCGCGGAGCAGCGCGCCGCCGCCGGTGAGCATGATACCGTTATCGATGATATCGGCGGAAAGCTCGGGCGGGGTCTTTTCGAGTGTATTCAGGATCGCGTCAACGATGGTCATCAGGCAGTCCTTGAGCGCTTCGCGCACCTCTGCCGCCGTGATGCGGATGTTCTTGGGCAGTCCATCAACCAGGTTACGGCCCTTGACCATCATCGCGCCCTCGCCCTCATACGGATAGGCGGAGCCGATGGTCACCTTGATATCCTCGGCAGTGCGCTCGCCGATCAGCAGGTTATACTTCTTCTTGATATAAGTCACGATCGCCTCGTCGAACTTGTCGCCCGCCATACGGACGGAGCAGGAGGCGACGATGTCGCCCAGCGATACGATGCCGACCTCACTGGTGCCGCCGCCGATATCGACGACCATGTTGCCGACGGGTGAATCAACGGGCAGACCCGCGCCGATTGCCGCCGCCATGGGCTCCTCAATCAGCTCGACGTACTTGCCGCCCGCCTGACGCGCCGCGTCCTCGACCGCGTTGCGCTCGACCTCGGTAACGCCGGAGGGGATGCAGATGATGATGCGTGTTTTACTGAACATACCGCCGCGCACGACGCTCTTGATAAAGTACTTGAGCATGGTTGCCGTGATCTCAAAATCGGCGATAACGCCGTCCTTGAGGGGTCGGATCGCGACGATCGAGCCCGGTGTACGGCCGATCATCTCCTTTGCCTCGTGTCCGACAGCGAGCACCATGTCACGCTTGACGTCGACCGCCACGACCGACGGCTCGCGCATGACAACGCCCTTTCCTTTCATGTAAACCAGTGTGTTCGCGGTACCTAAATCGATACCGATATCCTTTGAAAACATACCTGTCCCCTTTCCGCCGTGCGGCGCATCTGATTTCTGTTTATGGATCGTCATTGCGAGGGAGAAGCATGTTCACCCACGGCAATCCCGACTGATTGTTTCTGTTTATATGATATGGTTCTTCCTTTTATTATTGGTTAAAAAGATATGAATATGCTTTGAATACATTGTGATCAAATTGAGATTATTTTTTCCCGGTCGAGCCGAAGCCGCCCGCGCCGCGCTCGGTATCCTCGAGATCATCCACTACTTCGATCTCGGGAATGATGACGGGTGAGATCACCAGCTGAGCGATCCGCTGTTCGGGTACGATGGTAAAGGCGTTATCCGTCTGGTTCACCAGTCCCACGCACACCTCGCCGCGATAATCGCTGTCGATCACGCCGACGCAGTTGGCAGGCGCGATACCGTGCTTGATCGCCAGTCCCGAGCGCGCATAGATATACGCGACATAATCCTCGCTCTCGAGCTCGATCGCCAGACCTGTCGGGACGACCTTGATGGTGTGCGGCGCGATGGTCATCGGCTCGTCGATACAAGCATAGAGATCCATGCCCGCCGAGCCCTTTGTCGCGCGGAGAGGGATTTTTGCGTTTTTATTCAGCTTTTTGACCTTTAAAATACTCATAGCGATCTTCACCTTCCTGCAAATTCAAAATGATACTTGCAAAATTTTTCGGGTAAGATTATTCCTTATTTGTTGTGATTTTCTCTTTATAATTTGATGAATTTTTACTTTTTTTCTATAGAATTATTCTTTAATCGCTTGAAGACTTTTTCACGCCTCTGAGATACAAACCGTGGGTTTTTCGCTCGAAATCCTGATTTTCTCTTAATTTTTCAAGCGTCTTTTCCATGTTTTCCACAGAGTTATCCACAGAAAAGAGGTAATCGCTCATTACCCTATTCTCGAGCGGATACTCGTCCTTCGGCATCAGGATCGGCACGCAGTTATCAATCTCGCTGTACCCCTCGTATTCGGTCACAAGGAATCTTTCGTTCTTCCTATCCTGCAAATACGGATTATTTTTGCAGGATTTTCCTGCGGGGGAATTGCGGGTGATCATCAA
>DNIP01000003.1:6421-8855 GCA_003499325.1 Oscillospiraceae bacterium | reverse complement strand
TTTGATAGGTTTTTCTACAGTCTGAAAGCCCCACCGATCACGGTGGGGCTTTTCTTATGCTTATTACAGCGTATTGATATAGTTTTCGATATCAAAGGGATCGAGGGGGGTATCCTTTCTGAGATACAGCGGATGATGCGGATGACCCTTTTTTGAAATTTTCCCTGCTGAATACCACTTTGCGTGATGCTGTGTGCCGAGTGTGATCATCGAGCGCACACAATCGGGCAGATAAGCGCGCTTCTCAATGATATTCCCCCATGCCGCCCAGATCGCAGGCTGATCGCTCAAGCCTAAGATATAGTCAAACGCCTTCATATTCTCCTCATGGAGCAATGTGTTACACTCGCGCTCCATATCATCGGGATTGGTCGCGCGCTGGGCGTATACATTGAACATGATAAAGCTGTCATAGCCGTTCGCGAGCGCGATCCGCTCGACCGATTTGAGCGTATTATCCAGATCATCGGGCGCGGCGGTAGAGGGATTGATGCCGATACAGATCAACGGCCTCTCCCCTCTCGTGCCGAGGATATATCGGTACTCGCTGTAGAAATCGGGTACATACAGCCAACGGGTTTTGTCATAAGCGTCATTGGTGCTGACCATCGCATCCGCAAAGGTCAACACCTCGATATCAATGGTATCGGATGACGGAACGTGCATAACAGCCTCCAATCGATGATTGTCACATCGGACAAACGATCTCCATAATTATACTGATAAAACTTAATACTTCACGGAAAACGGGAGCAGACCGAAGCCTGCTCCCGCGTTTTATTGGGATCATTGACAGCTTGCGCTGAGAGAATAGATTATTTCCAGCCGATGTTAAACTTTTTACCGCTGCCCCAGCCTGTGAAGTAAAGGGTGCCGGACTGCATCTTCACATCCTCGGACTGGTTCCAACAGGTATCCCAGTCTGCGGAAGTCGAGCCGGTGGGCATTCTGACTACCAGAATGTTGCCGTACGCAGCCGCGCCTGCGAAGATGACATTGGAACCGGAAGCAGTGCCCTGGATCCAGGTACCTTCGGAACCGTCGTTCCAAACCCATGCAAACCATGCGGGGTCAGCCTGGCCTGCGTCGCCGGGCTCGAAGGTAACGTCTTTGCCGCTCGGTGTAGGATCGGGATTAGGATCGGGATTCGGAGTCGGATTATCGCTGATCTCGTAGAAATCAACCATATAATGACCCTCGCCATCCTTATCTGTCATGTAAACGCCGGTAGAGCCGGTGAACGGAATGTCAACCGTCTGCTGTGTGCCGTCGTTGATGATGTAGTTGGTCATGCCTGCGGGCATCTCGAACGAGTATCTCTGCTCGCCCATCTCGTTGGTATCAAAATAGGTCATCGGAACGCCCGGCCATGCAACGGGACCCTCGGAACCGTCAGCCCAGTAATAGATATTAACGGTGCTGAAGCCCTTGTTGTTGGAGAAGATGATGGTGCTGCCGGAGGGATCGGGGGTTACGGGAGTAGTGGGATCGGGAGTGACAGGCTCAGTGGGAGTGGGAGTCGGAGTAGAGCCGTTGTCAATGTACATGTAGCCGCCGAACGCGCTCCAATCAGCGCTGCCCGCCGCATTGAAGTATACGGTAACATTGCCCGCATGAGCCGCGTCAACAGTGTACTCATTGCCCTCGCCGTCGGGATACCAGGTCTGAACACCGTTCTCAACCTTAACGACCTTGACGCCGTCACCCTCGGTCAGAGTGGTAGAGAGCATGTATTCGCCGGGAGCGGCGGAGTTCTCGCTCATCTTATACTGAGCATCAGGCGCCCAGCTGCTGAAGGTACCAACGAGGTAAACGCCGTCGTCACCTACGGGAGCAGGAGAGGTGGTGGGATCGGGAGTGGGAGTCGGATCGCCGCCGATATCATAGAATGCTACCTCATAGTTACCTGTAGCGTCCTTATCGGTCATGTAAACGCCGGTAGCGCCGGTAAAGGTGATATCAACGGTCTGCTGGGTACCATCGTTGATGATGTAGTTGGTCATACCCTCGGGCATCTCGAAGGAATAGCGCTGCTCGCCCATCTCGTTAGTGTCGTAATAAGTCATCGGGACGCCGGGCCACTCGACAGGCTGATCTTCCTCAGACCAGTAGTAGATGTTAACAGTGCTGAAGCCCTTGTTGTTGGAGAAGATGATGGTTCTGCTCGTGGGATCGGGAGTATCTCCGCCCTGAGTCGGCTGAGGCTCGGGGGTAGAACCGCCGTTATCGATGTACATGTAGCCGCCGAACGCACTCCAGTCAGCGCTGCCTGCCGCGTTGAAGTATACGGTAACGTTGCCCGCGTGAGCCGCGTCAACAGTGTACTCATTGCCCTCGCCGTCGGGATACCAGGTCTGAACACCGTTCTCAACCTTAACAACCTTCACGCCGTCACCCTCGGTCAGGGTAGTGGAGATCATGTACTCGCCGGGAG
>DNIP01000003.1:6015-6348 GCA_003499325.1 Oscillospiraceae bacterium | reverse complement strand
AGTTCTCGCTCATCTTATACTGAGCATCAGGCGACCAGCCGCTGAAGGTACCAACAAGGTAAACGCCGTCGTCACCTACGGGAGCAGGAGCGGTGGTGGGATCGGGAGTAGGAGTAGTACCGTTATCAATGTACATATAGCCGCCGAACGCGCTCCAATCAGCGCTGCCCGCAGCATTAAAGTATACGGTAACATTGCCCGCGTGAGCCGCGTCAACGATGTACTCGTTATCCATACCGTCGGGATACCAAGTGGTGTTGCCGTTCTCTACCTTAACGACCTTCACGCCGTCGCCCTCAGAAAGGGTGGTGGAGATCATGTACTCGCCGGGAG
>DNIP01000003.1:0-5946 GCA_003499325.1 Oscillospiraceae bacterium | reverse complement strand
AGTTCTCGCTCATCTTATACTGAGCGTCAGGCGTCCAGTTATTGAAGGAGCCTACGAGGTAGATACCGTCATCACCTACGGGAGTAGGTGCGGTGGTCGGGTCAACAGGCGTATCGCTGATCGAATAGAAAGCTACCTCATACTTGCCCTCGCCGTTGAGATCGGTCATATAAACGCCGGTCGCGCCGGTAAAGGGAACGTCAACGGTCTGAGAAGAACCGTCGGTAATGATATAGTTGGTCATGCCCTCAGGCATCTCGAAGGAGAATCTCTCCTCACCGAATTCATTCTGACCGATAGAGGTCATCGGAACGCCGGGCCATTCGACAGGCATTTCGGAATCAGACCAGTAATAGATGTTAACAGAGCTGAAGCCCTTGTTGTTGGAGAAGATAATAGTTCTGCCGGAAGGATCGGGAGTAGGAATAGGCTCGTCGGAACCGGAACCATCCGATCTCCAACCGGTGACGAGATAATGACCCTTATCGTTCTGGGTACCGTTCATCCAGTAACCGTCATAGGTAAAGTCAGTAATGTCCTCGGTCTGAGCGCCGTTGCCGTTGTTCAGAATCACGCCGACAGCGTTCTCGGGAACATTGCACTTGAACTGAGTCTCACCGTAATCATTCGTGACAGTCTCTGCCATAGCGGCGCCGGGCCATTCGCCTGTGATTGCTTCGCCGGCTTCGTTCCAAGCGTATACATACGCCTGACCCCAACCGAAGTTGTCGGTCAGGAGGAAGGAGGATTTAACGGGATAATCGGGAGTGGGCTGATCGGAGCCGCCTGAACCGCCGGAGCCGTCGGAATTCCAGCCGGTGACCTTGTAATGACCCAGATCGTTCTTGGAGCCATCCATCCAGTAACCGTCATAAGAGAAGTCCTTGATATCCTCGGTCTGCTCGCCGTTACCGTTGCTCAGGATAACGCCGGTAGCGCCCTCGGGAACATAGCATCTGAACTGAGTCTCGCCGTACTCATTCGTAGTGGTCTCAGCCTGAGCGGAGCCCGGCCATGCGCCGTAAAGCTCGTTGCCGGCATCATCCCATGCATAGACATACGCCTGACCCCAACCGAAGTTATCAGTCAAAAGGAAGCTGGTCTGACCCTGATGATCGTCTCCGCCACCGCCGCCGGTGCCGCCGTCGATTGCATAGAACTCGACATTATAATGACCCTCAGCATCCTGATCGGTCATGTAAACGCCGGTAGAGCCGTTGAACGGAATGTCAACGGTCTGCTGAGAACCGTCGTTGATAATGTAGTTGGTCATGCCTGCGGGCAGATCGAAGGTGAATCTCTCTTCGCCGTATTCGTTCATGCCGATAGAGGTCATCGCGACGCCGGGCCACTCAACGGGCTGCTCGGAATCAGACCAATAATAGATGTTAACGGTGCTGAAGCCCTTGTTGTTGGAGAAGATGATCGTTCCGCCCTGACCGGGATCAGGCTCAGTGGGATCATCATAAGGAGTCGTCGGGATGACGATCGGGATAGTCGGCTGTACAGGCTGTACGGTCTTTTCCTTGCCGATGTCATAGTTGACGGGTTTGTTAGCGAGGTAACGCTGGATCAGAGTAGCGTCGATAATGGTTACGAAGCCGTCGCCGTCAACGTCTGCCGCGCGATTCTGCTTATCGGTCAGAGTGATCATATCGATAACAGCACGCATGATCAGAGTCGCGTCGTTTGCGTCTACCTTGCCGCTTGCGTTCACATCACCGAGGATGTAGGTCTCGGGAGGATCGGTGGGCTTGGGAGCCTCGTTGTTCTCATAGAGAACCGCAACGCCGGAAGAACCGACAGAGCCCTTGATCTGGCTCTTGGTGACGGTAAAGGTGTTGCCGGTGATCGCATCCTTATAGTTGCCTGCGGTCAGCTTGTGATTGGTCAGGGTGACGTTCTTGGCAGTGGTGCCGCCGAGGTTAACGATCATCGCGCCGGTGGTACCTCTCTCGATATATGCGGTACCGCTGGTGTTCGAGCAGTACTCAGACTGACCGATGAAGTAGTTATGGAACTGGTTGATCGCCTTTGTGGTAGCGTTGGACCAAGAGGTCTTGCGCGCTTCACCGATCTTGATGTTGTACAGATCGTTGGTGTTGGTGTTGTCGGAAGGACGGGCAAGGTATACGGAAGAGATGCCCGCACGACCGGCGACCAGCGCCCAGATCTTACCGCGCTGAGTGGTGTTCAGAGAAGTAGAACCGCCGTCGACATATGTATCATGGGATTCATCCCACAGCATAGTGTTACCCGCGGTGAAGTTAGAGCTGGGATAGTAAGGAATCGGGTTGCCGTTATATTCGCCGGTGACCGCATTCTTGATGCCCCAGTAAGCGCCGGAATCGGTAACGTCGAACAGCTTGGTGTACATGCTGTACGGACGGTTGATACCGCAGGTGTTCAGGATCTCGCCGTAAGCATAGATTTCCTGATCGGGATGCGCCTTCTGAACCTTAACCAGCGTGTTCGTCCAGAAATCGGATCTCAGGCTGCTGATATCATCCGGGGTCTCGATGTGCTTTGCAGCGTCGAAACGGAAGCCGTCTGCGCCGGACTGGATGAGCTCTTCCATGTAATCATAGATCGCCTTCTGTACGCGGCTGTCCTCGGTCTTTAAGTCAGGCAGACCGGAGGTGCAGTTGCGGGTCAGGTCGTATGTAGAATTATACTGAGTGTCGTTACTCTCAATATAAGTCATCTTTTTCCACGGTGTGTGGAACAGCTTGTTGTTGTAGATCTCAGGCTCAAAGGTCTGAGCCTTGGGCGTAACATGGGACATCGGATCGGTCGAGGTGTTGTTATCGTCGCCGTCCTTGGTACCCATATGGTTGATAACCGCGTCAACAATGATCTTTAAGCCCATCTCATGCGCCTTTTCGCACATAGAAATGAACTCCGCCTTGGTGCCCAGCGCGTTATCGGTGCTGTTGTTCAGCTGGAAGCCCGAGGGCTGATAGTACATCCACCAGCCGTTCTGACCGTCGCTCTGCAGGAACTTCGCGCCGTTGGTACCCTTCTTGATCTCGTTGGGGGGAGATACCTGAATGGTAGTGAAGCCCTGTTCTGCGATGGTCTCAAGGTTCGCTTCAATGTTCTTGAAGGACCAAGTCCACGCCTGCAGAATCGTACCGTCATCCACAGTCTTGGACAGACCGTAGTTGTTTTCGACGGTTGTCTTACTCTGCATATCTTCATACGCAGAGCCTGCGGCGGCTACATCGATATTCGCTGCTGTCTCCGCGTTATCAGCAACAGCTGCCGAGGTAGCAACAATGCTGACGGAGAAGCAGGACATAACGAGTAAGACTGCCAGCAGCAAGCTTACTAATCGTCTCATTTTCATATTATTCCTCCTAAAATTTACGGATAACCGGACATAGTTATCCTATACTGAGTATTCCTCATAGTTAGTATAACAAATCTGTCACCATTCTTCAATTATCTTTTTCTACAAATATTAGTCTAATATTTGAACAAAATTGCCAATAAAAAAACTTAACATTGCAAACATTTATGATTCGTGTTAAAATACCTGTGGTGATAAAATATGAAAAAATGTGAATACTGCGCCAAGGAGATCTCCTATCACGAGATGTTCTGTTCGGATGAATGTCAGAATTCTTCGAATCAATTCTATGAAATGCGCGAAAAATATCAAAAACCCTTTTCTATTATTAACGGCATTTTTGTACTTGCCATCGGCATTTGTCTCTTTTTGTATGCCTTTACCAGAGAGATCGGCGCGATCGGAATGTCTGTCTCGATGCTGGTGCTGGGAGTGATGTATCTCTTTCTCCCCTTCCCTCCCGAGATCATGATTCATAAATTCAAATTAAAAAAATCGATCCTGATCTCGCGCGTTATTGCGGGCGCTCTGATCCTGATCGGCGTTGTTGTGTTAATTCTTTACTTTACCAAGGTCATATGAATATCCGCGTAAAATCGGCAAACAATAGCATTACAGTTTTTACTGTAAGGAGGTTTACCGATGCTGGATAAAATTGCGTTATCACTGCTGATCGTCGGCGGTATCAACTGGGGCGCCGTGGGCTTGTTCCAGTTTGACTTGGTCGCATTCCTGTTCGGCGGACAGTCGGGCATCATTGCCCGTATCGTCTATGTCGTTGTCGCTCTGGCGGCTTTATGGTGTATCTCGCTGTTGTTCAGAGATACGACCGAGGCAGGCGACCGCGACTTCAAGCCGAGCACCACATAATGCGATCATCGATCATAAAAGAAGCTGTTTCCTTGCGGAGACAGCTTTTTACATATCTATTATTTTGAAGAGAAGCCCAGCGCGTTGGAGAGCATCCCCGCCTGATCGACGGTCACTTTGACGGCGTTGACAAAGTCGTCGGCGCTCACTTTGCGGAAGAAGCCGATCGTGGTCAGGGCGTATCTGAGCTCGCCGCCCGCGTCGAATACGGGCGCTGAGACCGATCGCAGACCGACCTTATACTCGCCGTCCTCCACGGCATAGCCCTTTTCTCTGATCTCAGCCAAAACACTGAGCAACCGGTCGATCTCGTCGATCGTATGCCGCGTATATCGCCGCATGGACTGTCGGCGAAGGAGCGATTGCACCCTACTCCGGGGCAGGTATGCCAGCATCAGCTTTCCCTGTGAGGTACAGTGCAGCGGCAGTCTGACGCCAATCTCGGGCAAAATCTGCACACCCGAGGAGCTGACGGCATAATCGAACGATACCGCGCCCTCGCCGTCGAGCAGGCTGATGACGGAATTCACACCAGTCAAGGAGCTTAAGCTCTCGAGATACGGTCGGGACAGCTCGCTGATATCAAAGCCCCTCGATACCGCCGAACCATACTCAAACAACCGCATTCCAAGGGCATAATCGCCGTTTTGAAGCTGTCGGAGGAGTCCCCGATCGCGCAGGGTTGACGCCAAAGCGTGGGTTGTGCTTTTGGGATAGCCCGATCGCTCGGACAGCTCGCTCAGGCTCAGACCGCGCCTTGATCTGCTAAGGATATCCAGCAGATCGATCGCCTTTGACAGCGACTTTACCTTTCCCTTATTCTCATCCATACTCTCACCTATTCCGTATTGCAGAATCATTATTCTATTATACGGGATGACGTGAATTGTGTCAACCTCTCGAAAATGCTAATATTAATGTATTAAACAATGAAAGGTTGAACCAAATGAAAAGAATCATCGCTATACTCCTGTCCATTCTGCTGCTCACCGCGATCCTTTGCGCGTGCGGAAAGCAGAATACCGCTAACAAAACCGCAAGTGAAGCGCCCGCCGCCACGACAGCCGCGACCGTTGACGAGAAAATCGCCGAAAAAACCGAGCTTGTCGTTTTTGCCGCGGCAAGCATGACCGAAACGCTCGAGAACCTGAAACAAGCCTATCAGGCGTCCCATCCCGACATTGAGATCACCTACAACTTCGATTCCTCGGGCACGCTGAAAACCCAGATCGAGGAGGGCGCTGTCTGCGATCTCTTTATCTCTGCGGCGCAAAAGCAGATGAACGGTCTGGAAGAAGGCGGCTATATCGATAAGACGACCCGTATCGACCTGCTCGAGAACAAGGTCGCGCTCTGTGTCGCCGAGAACTCCAAATCGGGCGTCAAGAGCTATGAGGACATGAAATCGCATTTGGAAGCAGGCGATATCCTGATGGCGATCGGCAATGAGGACGTACCCGTCGGACAGTACACGCAGAAGATTTTTGCCTACTACGGCCTGGACGAAGGCGCGTTGAAGAGCAAGGGCGTGCTCACCTATGGCTCCAACGTCAAGGAGGTGACCACACAGGTCAGCGAGGGTACCGTCGATTGCGGCATCATCTATCAGACAGACGCATTCTCCGCTAAGCTCAAGGTCGCCGACACCGCCACCGAAGCCATGTGCGGACAGGTCATCTACCCCGCCGCCGTACTGAGCAAGTCGGCTCATGCCGATGAAGCCA
>DNIP01000158.1 GCA_003499325.1 Oscillospiraceae bacterium | reverse complement strand
ATGTTGAACGCGTTGATATCCTTTTTCTTCGACTTGGTCTTTGTCGTATCGATCTGCACACCGCAGCCGAGGATCTTGATCAGATCGGTGATGATCTCGCTCTTGAAAATACGGTCGTAATCGACCTTTAAGCAGTTGAGAATCTTACCGCGGATGGGCATGATTGCCTGAAAATCGGGGTTGCGCGCCTGTACGCAGGCGCCCTTTGCGGAGTCGCCCTCTACGATGAAGAGCTCGCGCTCGTCAACGTTCTTGGAGCGGCAGTCGGTGAACTTCGCGATCTTGGCGGTGATATCGATCTTGGCGGTGAGATTCTTTTTGATACTGATACGGGTTTTTTCGGCGCTCTCGCGGGAACGCTTGTTGACCAGCACCTGATTGGCGATCTTGTCCGCCTCGAGGGGATTCTCGATGAAATAGACCTCTAGCTGCTTTTTCAGAAAGTCGGTCATCGCGTCCTGGATGCCCTTGTTGGTGATCGCGAGCTTGGTCTGGTTCGCGTAAGAGGTGACGGACGAGAAGGAGGAGATGACGATCACCAGACAGTCCGCTACGTCGTCATACTTGATCTTGCTCTCGTTTTTATTGTACATGCCCTTGCTCTTGAGATAGCTGTCGATCTGATAGACAAAGGCGTTGCGTACCGCTTTATCGGGGGAGCCGCCGTGCTCGAGCCACGAGGAATTGTGGTAATATTCGGTGACGGAGGCTTTGTTGGAAAATGCCAAAGCGACGTTGATCTTGCACTTGTACTCGTCCTTGTCGTCACGGTCGCGGCACATGCGCTCGCCGCTCCAGCTCTGGACGGTAGTGAAGCCATCCTCCCCGATCAGCTCGCCGACATGATCGGCGATACCGTTCTCATAGTAGAATTCTTCGACGTCAAAGGAACGCCCTGCCTGCTGACGGAAGATGAACTTGACGCCGGGGTTGACGATCGCCTGACGGCGGAGCATCTCGGTGAAGAATTCTTTATCCATCTTGATATCGGTGAACACCTCGAGATCGGGCTTCCAGCGGATCTTGGAGCCGGTGTCTCTGCCGCTGTAATCAACGGATTGCAGACCGCCGACGTTCAGTCCCTTTTCAAAATGCAGGGAGTATTTCTTGTGATCGCGCTTGATCTCAGCGTCCATATATTCGGAGGCAAACTGCGTCGCGCAGAGTCCCAAGCCGTTGAGACCGAGGGAGAACTCATAGTTGCCGCCGTTGTCGTTGTCATATTTACCGCCCGCATAGAGCGTGCAGAACAACAGCTCCCAATTATATTTCTCTTCGTTTTGGTTGTATTCGACGGGGATGCCGCGTCCGTGATCCTCGATCTCGATCGAGCCGTCGTTGTAGGCGGTGAGGACGATCTCTTTGCCGTAGCCCTCGCGCGCCTCGTCGATGGAGTTAGAGAGGATCTCAAACACACTGTGCTGACATCCCTCGATACCGTCGGAGCCGAAGATGACCGCCGGGCGCTTACGCACCTGATCGGGTCCCTTGAGTACCTTGATATCGTCGTTACTGTAAACAGGTTTTTTCTTGGTTCTTGCCATTTCTTTCACCTTGGTTTCTGTGTATAAAAGGATTAGTTTAAAAATGATCTAATCAGTGAAGCATTAATATTTTATTTCACATATTCATTCCTAATTCCTAACTCCTAATTCCTAATTATTTCAGCCCTTTGAGCTTTTTGATCTGGTCGCGCAGATACGCCGCGTGCTCGAATTCGAGCAGCTTGGACGCCGCCTGCATCTCTTTGGTAAGCTGCTTGATCATCTCATGCCGCTGCTCGCGCGATAGCCTGCCGACCAGCTCCATCTCGTCATCGGTATGGGTGGAGATCTCGATGATGTCGCCCACCTTCTTGACGATAGTCTGCGGCGTGATGCCGTGCTCTTCGTTATACTTCTGCTGAATACCGCGGCGGCGGTTGGTCTCGACGATAGTGCGCTTCATCGAATCGGTCACGCTGTCGGCGTACATGATGACCATACCGTCGGCGTTTCGTGCGGCACGTCCGACTGTCTGGATCAGGGAGCGTTCCGATCTGAGGAAGCCCTCCTTATCCGCGTCGAGAATCGCGACCAAGCTGACCTCGGGGATATCCAGACCCTCTCTCAGCAGGTTGATACCCACCAGCACGTCGAACTTGCCCAGTCGCAGATCGCGCACGATCTCCATACGCTTGACGGTGTCGATATCGTGGTGCATATAACGCACCTTGATATCCATGCTCTCGAGGTACTCGGTGAGATCCTCCGCCATCTTCTTGGTGAGGGTCGTGACCAAAATGCGCTGGCTCTTCTCGGTGCGGATATTGATCTCGGAGATCAGGTCGTCAAGCTGACCCTCGGTCGGTCTGACGGAGATCTCGGGATCGAGCAGTCCCGTGGGACGGATGATCTGCTCCGCCACGACGGCGCTCTTCTCCAGCTCCAGATCGCCGGGCGTCGCGCTGACAAACACCGCCTGATTCAGCCGCTCATAGAACTCGTCGAAGTTCAGCGGGCGGTTATCGTAGGCGGACGGCAGTCGGAAGCCGTAGTCGATCAGGCTCTTTTTGCGCGCGTGATCGCCGCCGTACATACCGCGCACCTGCGGCAGTGTCACATGGCTTTCATCCACGAACAGCAAAAAGTCCTTCGGGAAGTAGTCGAGCAGGGTGAACGGCGCGGAGCCCGGTTCTCTGCCCGACAGCACGCGTGAATAGTTCTCTACGCCGGGGCACATGCCGATTTCCTGCAGCATTTCAATATCATAATGGGTGCGCTGTTCAATGCGCTGGGCTTCGAGCAGCTTGCCATTTTCACGGAAATATTTCAGCCGCTCCTGCAGCTCACGCTCCAGCTCCGCGAGCGCGCGAGCCATCTTCTCACCGTCGACGATGTAGTGCGACGCGGGATAGATGGCGGCATGGCGCAGGGTCGCGATCAACTCGCCCGTGAGCGGGTTGATCTCGGTGATGCGGTCGATCTCGTCGCCGAAGAATTCGACGCGAATCACGCGGTCGGAGGATGACGCCGGGAAAATCTCGACGATATCGCCCCTGACGCGGAACTTGTCGCGCACAAAGTTGATGTCGTTGCGCTCATATTGCAGCTCGATCAGCTTGCGGATCAAGTCGTCGCGGCTTTTCTCCATCCCGGGGCGCAGGGAGATAACCATGTTGCGGTAGTCGATCGGGTCGCCCAGTGAATAGATGCAGGATACCGAGGCGACAATGATGACGTCACGGCGCTCGGACAGCGCCAAGGTCGCGCTGTGGCGCAGCTTATCGATCTCGTCGTTGATGGCGGAATCCTTTTCGATATAGGTGTCGCTCTGAGGGATATACGCCTCAGGCTGGTAATAGTCATAGTAGGATACAAAATACTCGACCGCGTTCTCGGGGAAAAATTCCTTGAACTCGGAGCAAAGCTGCGCGGCGAGCGTTTTGTTGTGGGCGAGCACGAGCGTCGGCTTGTTCACCTGCGCGATGATGTTCGCCATGGTGAAGGTCTTACCGGAGCCGGTAACGCCGAGCAGGGTCTGTTCCTTATGCCCCGCCTTGATGCTGTCCACCAGCGTTTGGATGGCGGCAGGCTGATCGCCCGTGGGCTGATATTCAGATACCAATTTGAATTGATCCATGCGTCATCCTCCTTGTTTTGTTAAGATGATTGAAAATAATAAACAATCATTATCCGATTATATAATGCCCGATTCCGCCAGTGATACACAATCATGATCGGCGACAATGAAGTGATCGAGCAGGGTGATGTTGACAAGCTTCAAGGCTTCTTTGAGCGAGCGTGTGGTCAGTACATCCGATTTGGACGGCAGCGCCAAGCCGCTGGGATGGCTGTGCGCCAATACTGCCGAGGTCGCGCCGTAGTTGATCGCCAAGGTGACGATCTGTCGGATCGAGATGCCCGCAGAGTCAAAATCGCCGTGCGCGATCATACCGCTGTAGACCTCTTTCCCCTTCTTGTCCATTAACAACAGGAACACGTGCTCGGTTTCTTCATAGCCGATGAACTTGTTCAGGATCAGACCGGGGATGTTGCCGAAGTTGAGCGTCTTGTCGGGGTTCTCATACTTGTCGAGCATATACAGCCGCGTCACCCCGGGAAAGAGCTTGAGATACACCGCCTGATGCTCCGTAAGCCCGGCGTTCTTCAGGCTGTCCAAGGACGCGTCCAGCACCGCCGACAGTGATCCGTATTGCGCAATCAGGTTCTTTGCGATATCATTGGTGTTGCGCTGAGGGATCGCGTAATAGAGCAGGATCTCCAACACCTCATGCGGCTCGAACGCGTCAATCCCGTTCGCTATCAATTTCTTTTTCATTCGGGCACGATGACCGCTGTGATCGGCTTTTTGCATAACATTTGCTCCTCTCAGGCAGTGAGAACGAATAGACAATGATACAAAACCCTATATGTAGCCATTATATTGAGATTTTACCACAAATTGTGGTGGAATGCAATATTTATGAAAGGATTTTAACCGTATCGAAGGGCTATTCCTCCCTTATGTTGAGCTTATTATTCCAATAGAGAAAAAACTTTTGGGTTTACCCCAACTATTGACAAAGAACCAGAAAAAAGTGCTGTTCCGATACGAAACAGCACTTCGGTTTATTTACGCTTTTTACTCTTTTTCTTAGGTTTCGGCTCATAATAATCGTCGTCCTTCTCATCCAAAGAATGGTACGATATGAGCAGCGAGATCATTTCATATCCGAACAACACCATAATAATCAGGATAAACGTGATCAGACCGTACGGCGAGAGGAAAAAGGTGTAGATCTTGTTCATCCAGGTGATCTTTTGGATAAACTTGCCCTCGACCTGATCATAGCTGACGATATCATCTAACTCGGCTCCCGGTCTGTCACCCTGTGTTTGATAGTAGTATGTTCCGTTTCTGCTCTGGGGGTCTGTTACCACTCTATGGGTGATCGTTTGTCCTTTTAATTCACCCGATATGCAATCATAGGTGATGATATCGCCCTTTTTAATTTCCTCTGCCGGTACTTTTTTATCAACGATCACATCGCCCACCTCAAGTGTCGGCGTCATGCTCTCCGTTTGGACGCGAAAGATCGTATAGCCGAAGATCGACGGCACATGACCGGTGATGCGCGTGATGAAGATCACAATCACCAACAGGATCACCGCAATGAGTAATACTGTTGAGAGAATATTCAGTACTCGTTTGACCGTGGGTTTTCGTTTCATACTGACATCACCTTGAAAGGAATTGGAATCTGGTTCCATTATAATGGATGATCACATCCTACGTCAAGTGAAATGCAAAAGAAAACGGCAGACCGCAAAGCCTGCCGTAAACATATTAGTTATACATCAGATACATATTGGCGTATGCTCCGCCGTTGCTTTCGGGTGCGAGCTTGATCGTGATATCAGAGCTGCCGTTATTGGTAACGAACCAGTCAATCTGCAACAAACCGGGACCATCCATATCGTTATCGTCGTGGCGCTTGACAAAAGCATTGCGCGTCAAACAGAAGTCGTCCTGCTCACCTGATACCGTGCGAACTGTGTTAGAGGGGCTGGTCTCAGCAATGGTCAGATTGGAGCCGCTTTCTCCGAACGTTGCAAAATACAAAGATACGTCGGAGGGATAATTCTTGTCGGCATTGATGATCGAGGTGCGGAAATACGCCGTTTTACCGGCTTTGATCTCCCAATATGTGATCTCTGTGGTATACACCAATTGATCGATATACATGCCTTCCTGAGGCTCAGAGAGCTTGCTTCCGATTGAGGTCGAAAAGGTACACTGCTCGGAGCGGTTATAGGTCGTTTTCTTATACTCCATACCCGCGCCCGCAACACTATTCGGAGCGAACCATGAAAAGCTGGCTGTCACAATATTGATGATCAAGATCATGATAGCTAGGACAGCAATCAAAATCACACCGCGGCGCGTCGCTCGATTTTGTTTTTTGTCCCGTTCCTTTGCGGCGGACTTACGCTTGTTTTCAGCTTTCAATGGTATCACCTCCGTTCTGTCATCGTTAATTAATAGAGCTTAATCAGCGCTCATATATGTTACATAAGAAGTTGTCAGAGTGTAGAAAGGATTTGGCTCGGTGCCGGTGTCGGTATAACCGCTCACAAGGGTCTTAGCGGTCGCATTGATCGTATTATGATCATCATCGAGTGTGATTATAGAGGGGGTATAAGCGACAAAGAAGACGTTATCCCTTCCTGCTTCACTGTTCCCCATCGTGTAATCGAAGTTATCATTGGTATAAGAGGGAACCGCATAGCGGCTGGCTTTCGCAAAGCCAAAGGAAATCTGCGTCGTATTCTCGGGCACCGTTACACGGAAGCGCGTATTCTGCGGCTTGCCCGAAATGCCCTTATAGACATCCTGAGCAGTCTGATAATAGGAATGACCTTCATCATCCACAAAGAACGCCATGACACGGTAATCGGTCAGGTCAAGACCGGAATTGTTGATGAAGTAGAGCTGGCGTGTACCGTCAGCGTTATCCGCGCCGACCGTTGTATGAACAATATCGGTCTTGGCGTTAACGCCGGACTTGCCCATGTTCACATAGAAGTACTTAGGACCGTCCTTGCTCATCGGGCCGTCATTAGCTGACGGGTCGAGCTCATAAACTGCCGACGTACCGATCTGAGTGCCGAGGAATCCCGCGGCAGAAAACGCCTCATAGAAGTTAACGTTATCGGAAGAAGCGTAGAGAGTCGTGGTATAGCCGGAGCCGTTCGTGATGTTATACTCAATATCCATCTTCGCATCGTTCGGATTGTCATAGATCTTTTGCAGGTTCGGGATCTCGAACGATTTGATCAGGCTCTTGATGTAATAGTATACGGTAATAGTATCGCCGTCAGCATAGATCACGCTGTCATCCGTACCCGTATAGGTCACCTTGAGCTTGACGGGAAGCACGACATCGGCTGTGGTCGCCTCGGAAGCGTTCTGATTGCCGAAGGTGATCTTGGTCGTATCGGAAGAGCCGGTAGATGTAACGGTACCCAGCACCTCGTCGTTCGCGTTATACCAAGTATAGACATAGTTGCTGTCGTTCGGCGGGCTGTTGACGGAAGCGGTGAAGCTGAAATCAGAGCCGAGGGTCACAAGATACGGATTTAACGCATCAAAGCCATAGGTGTGACCGTTATTCAGATCGCCGGAGGGATCGAAACCGGACATGGTCAGCGTCCACTGCGGCGCGACGGGAAGTACCGTCACGGTAGCGGTAGCGGTTGTAGCGGTAGCTGAAGTAATCGAATTGCTACCGGATGTCTTTCTTGCCTTAGCGGACAAAGTAACGGTATATACGCCGGGCTTCGTTGCAGTAAATACACCGGACGTATCATCCACTGAAGCGCCCGAGGGGCTGACAGAATAGGAGTTGACAGCTGTTGCACCGTCCGCCGCGATCGTCACGCTCGGATTCAGGTTGACCGATGCGCCGACTGTGGTTTGCTTGTTACTAATCGAAACCGCCGTAGGTGGATTGATGGTATAGTTTGCTGTAGCAGTACAACTGGCAGTTGTCCTGACTTTTGTTGTTGATCCGGTGCTGTTGTATCCGGAAGCATAGGTCTGGGTACCTTCACTATAAGTCCAGTTACTGAAAGTATAGCCGGTAATACTATTCGCAGTGATCGTAGCCCACGCGTACTGACCATCGCCGGTATAGGAAATCGACGGATTTGACGAAGAAGATGCTATATATGAAGGACCGATTGCCGTGGCGTTGACATAAGGCACCACGTAGTAAGCATACCAGTTATACTCACCGTTATTTAACTTTAATGCTGTCTCGGTTTTAGTTTTAGTAGCAGTAGAGGAAGGATGCTCATTACTGGTGTTATAAAAGCCTCGGAATTGCACAGTACTCGGACAATTTGCCGTTAACGTATAACTTGAACCGTACGCAGGGTAATGCGTATAGGGCTCGCTCGTTTTTGTATCTCCCGATCGAGAAGTTGTCGCATATTTGTTATTTGCATAGTTAAATTCACTCAATGATGCGGATGTATAGATACTGGAGTTTGCAAGATGCTGATAAGTAGTTCCACCATCATAGGAAACCATTGTATACACATTGAGTTTTGCGTTCATATTTCCTGTAGTTGTATATTTTACATTACTTGTTCCTGTAAAATATGTTCCCGCGCTGACATCGCCGGTGATATCGCTGGTTTTATTTGTCCAGTCATTTGCGGCTTTATTGATCAAGAAGCCATCATAACCGTTCCATCCACTACTTCGATAATAAATCCTTGTTCCAGTTATTTTAGTCATACCGGAATTCTCAGTATACCCGGTTTTCCAGAAATAAATATTTGCCGATCCCCAGCCTTCAGTATCGACATAATACATCGGACCGGTCAAGTTGCCGCTCGTGGCCGCCAGATCAGCCTCGGCGCCGGTGAGGGCAATATCTCGTTGTGCCTTGGTATTGCGGAGGTTGACGAGGATGGAGCTGTTCTCGCCGGTCTGATTCATGCCGCTGTCAGCGACAAAAGCAGAGAAAGTAGTCGTAATGATGCCGAAGATCAGCAGAAGCAGCGCGGTAACGATAACTGTTTTCTTAGGCAAAAACAGCTGTTGGCGCTTGCGGCGTCTATCGGCAAATTTTTCAGCGTAATGGTAATGGTTGTTCTTACGATTGCGCGCCATTTTGACTCTCCTTTCTCGCTTATTTTTGATAAGATATTATATCATATTTTTGACAGAATGACAATTTCAATCTTGTCATCAATCATCCTCGGCGAAAGTTTCGCTTTCTGCGGATTCGCCCGCGCTCTGCTGCGTTTGTACATCAAAGCCCGTACCGGCGAGCGCCACGGAGCGGCGAATCACCGGGGTCGAGTTATAGGTCATTTCATTACCGGATTCGGTGATGACGCAGTACATTCCGTTTGAGGTATCGTGCGTGAAGTAGAACGCTGTATCATCATATGTGCCAAAGAGCTGATCCGCGCCGTAATACGGCGTCCAGCGATACTGCACCACGGTACCGGGATCACAAGGAACATACCAGCGGTACGCATCGATACGGTTGATGTCCGTATCGGACTGATCCTTCAGCGTTGTCCATGTTGTACCGTTGTTGAGTGAATACTCAAGAACGCCGGTGTTCGCGTTTGCCGTACCGAGATGATCGGTATCGATGAGGGTGTCATAGATCAGGTTCTCATAGGTACCGTCAACCAGTACGGAGAGATTCCAGTAGCCGCTCGATGTCGTAGCGGACTCATTAACGGGATAGTAGGTAGCAGAGGCTCCGCGTGTAGACGCATCCCAATTGACAGTCGGATTACTATATGATGTTTGAGCAAGTGTTTCATTCACGCCGTTGTGACGGCAGAAGCTGAGGTCTGTCGAAGAGGAGCCTAAGCCTGCCGGGATATAGGCGCTGTAGACCATGTTGGCAGCGTCGGGAACCATCGGATACGAGATCGCGGTGTTTTCCATACGTCCGTAGCTGCCGCCGATGCTGACAAAGTAACGATACGCGGACTTATGGTACGCGTCGATCAGCTCGGTGGAGAAGCTGATCTTTTCAATATCGTTCCATGTGCCCACGCCCTGTGCATATGCAGCCTGACCGGACGTCAAATTGATATCATAATTATCATGGACGCCTAAAGCGGTATACTGATAAGTACCGTCATGCGCGGTAGAATTGCGCGCAAAGTAACGTACATTCGTCTGATTCTGGTTAAACTGACCGTTAACGCTGAAATTGAAGTACAGCGAGCCGTTGTTGGCGAGCCATGTGGAAGGAACATACGCCTTAAAGACCTTTTCAGTCGTGTCGTAATACATTGCGGCGGTCTTCCTTGCAACATCTGTAGCAAAGTTATCTGCATAGGAGTTGCCCGCGTCGGTATCGTTGACGAATACGTAGTTCTTACCGGAGGTTGCGCCGGTATTCGCCACAGCATTCATGTATTGGAAATTAGAGATTTCGTTATTGAAGCCGGAGGTCACGACCCGGGTAGCCATATCCTTGAAGCGTACCAGCGTCATCCGGGTATCCCAAGCACCGACGCCGATGGTATCAGAACCACTGGTAGCCGTCTGGCTATAAGCCTTGTAAACAAAGTCGGAGCTGGAGCCGGGCTTTTCATAGAGATACCAGCGCTTTCCGGTTGCGGACGCAGATGTACCATAGGTGAAGTAGCTTCCGTTCAGATGTGCTGTTGTAATATTGCCCTGGAGATGATCGGTAACGGTCTGCGGTACGTTCTGTGCCTCCCAACGAGTGTACTCGGAAGAGTCGATGGAGGTGTCACGTTCCATCTCATAGTCCGTGTAACCACTGGTATTGGGATTCCATACATGGAACCATACATTATAAGCATCGTTATTCGCGTTAGCGAGCGTCATGTTCTTACCGGCGTTCGCTGTTGCGGTATCGAAGGTATAATCGTCGAAGTAGAAAGGAACGAGATTATTGGCGCTGTTGGCGAAGGTAAGGTTGACGTTGACCGCCACACCCGCGATCGCGTTGAAATCCTTTGAATTGAAATTACTTTGGTTGGTACCGAAGCCAAATGCCTTCTGGAATTCCGGATCCATGATCTCAAACCAAATGCGGACAGAAACCTTCATTCTCTTTGTCGTGCTTTTGGTAGAGGTAAAGAGTTTCTTTCTCTGGTTAGCGTTCAGATCCTTATTCTTGTTGATGCCGTAATCTTCGATCTTCTCAGTCGTGATTTGAAGCTTATTGTTATTATCGTCGGTCAAACCGTTCTGCGCATAATAGGTCGAACCATTTGGAGAATAGACCTTTGTCGTTACCTGATTATCCGCTTCGGTGGAAATGGAAAGACGCATCGCGCTCTTGATCGCGTCGAGCTTATTCTTGGTCTGACCGCCGTCGGTATAGGTCTTACCATCGAAATAATTCTCGGTATCCTCTAAGGTGAAAACATTCTTCAAGTCATCTGTTTTATCGGCAAAGTAGAAATCACGGTTGCCGACAGTATTCTTGATATAAAAATCAAAATAAGTGTAGGAGGTGTTGTAGTCGGTGGTATCGCCCTTGCGGTAAGTGCTTGCGGTCGTGAAGGTGTTATTGCGCTTCGGGAAGAAGAACTTGATACCGTCGGGCGAAGAGGTCTTGCCGTAGCGGAAGTTCTCTGTGAAGCGGTAGAAGGTGTTCAGATCCGCGTTGGAGGTACCGTCGTCATTAAGATTGATCTCATAATTCAAGGTATCGGCGATATCGATATTGACGTAATTATCGGAATCGGTATCGTCTACGGTCGTTGTCTGGGGACCGTTCATGATGACCAGAGAGGAGTTGGACTCGATCCAGCTGTAGGTCGTGAACGATAAGAGGATCAGACACTCGATGATGGCGATCGCCGCAATCAGGATATGGACAGAGGGCAAATGTCTGCGATCTGCGATCTTCTTGCTGTTTCGCTTACTGTTCTTATTCAATTGCGGCACCACCTTTCTTTATGAGATTAAATTTGTTGTTTTAGGTTCTGGGAGCAAAGTGCGCGTTGGACGTTGCCCAAGTATTGGATTCGATAACGTTATTAGCGCTGTCATCATAACTTACGCAATTCACTGTCCCTCCGGCAGTATGGCATTCATAGATATTACCTCTGCTGCAAAGGTCAAGCGTTACGGCAGCGGTCTGTGTGGCTCCGTTCTGCATATTGTTATTGAAGATAGCAGTATTATACTTAATAACATTGAAGTTCGTGCGAGAACCATATTTCTTGATGCTATTACCAACATCACTCTGCCAATTCATCTGTTCGCCCGGCCAGTTATACTTATCTGATGTACCGGAATTATACAGATACATGGCAGGTAATCCGCCGTTGCCGCCATTACGGTTATCAAGCGCGGCGTTATTTGTCTGGAATGAGATCCAAATATCTCTGAACCAGTCAAGTTTGCAGATATTCTGATTATTCAGGTAGTTGCGATAGAACGTCGTCGCCGAACCGGAATCACCGTTCGTCGCGGTGATTGTCTCAGTCAAATCTCTCTTGATCTCATGACCGTCGGTAAAGAATTTTTTATGACTGTTTGTCGGATCATCCCAGTCGACGCACTCGACGCGATAACCGGTATATCGTCTGTCATTTGGAACGACGGATACAAAAGCTGTGACAGCGCTGCCTTTGATCGTTCCGTCATCTACTGCATATAGATAGGAATATACGCTGTTTGTACCGGGATTACCGTTGTAATAGTGGACCTGCAAAAGCTTGTTCTTGCCCGATCCCTTATCATTACCGGAGAAGCAATAACTGCTGGTGGTAGCGGTTGTTTCGACATAGAGCATGTCGGAGCCCCAATGGTTATCCGCTACGCCGTCGCTTCTCTTGCTGATCTCATAGTAATCGCCCTTAGGCTTACCGGCGTCGATCGCATAGACAGTCCCTTCGATCTTAGCGAGCTTCAACTCATCGTTGAGTTCTGAGTTGATCGCGTAACCGCTGTCGAAGCCTGTGTAGCGCTTATAACGGATCGGAAGACCTACGTTTGATGTGCCGGGCTCTTTTGCGGTATAGGCTACGTTAGGAATTACGAAATAATAGAAAATCGTATTGCTCGGACCGGACGCCTTATACTCGATCGTGACATCACGGTTTTTTCCGCCGCCTGTGTAACGGTATTTATATGACATTGTCATAATAGCGCCGTCGTTCTGGATCGTATGACCGTTCAAGCCGTCGACGACCGTCAGGGTGCGAACCTGATGATTGCCCCATAAGCCGCCGCAGGATACGGCAGGAACGCCGACTCTCAACTCATCGGTGGTATTACCGTTTGCTCTAAGCATTTCCTCTGTGGGAGAACCGTCGGCGAACGCAGTGAAGCTGATGGTATCTGTCGTACCGGAGGTAGCGATGCTATATACGGTCTGTTCAGAGGTCTTAGGCGTTTTACGATCGGTATAAACGGGATCGTTTTCCGCGCCGGCGACACGTCCCGCATGCCAATAGTTCCATACCTCATCCTCATCATACGGATTAACGCGTCGGAAGATGATGTCGTGACCCCACAGGGCGATATTCTGCGGAGCGTCGACCGACCAGCAACTTACCTTTTGCTTACCGTCTACCGTCACATAGGACTCGGGGCTCATCAAATAGCCTCTCTGTACCGTGTTATCGTAAAGCTGCATAACCGGAGCGACGGTGATGCCGGATTCGGTCGCCTGACGGTCGGACGTCCAGACCTCGCGGGTCTTGTCGTAGAATTTATACTTATAGGTATCGGAACCGTAGGTATTGACGTTGTGCTGTTCCGGAGGATTAACTGAAGTATCAAGGTAGGATGACGCGAACTCAAGGCGCATCTCGATATTGTTGCCCGCGTATGCCTCAGCGGTACAAGCAGGATCGGTGCCCTCGAGCCAAATGACCATCGAGAGAGAGACCATGTGCTTAGCGCCGATCTCAAATACCGTCTGGCTGGTGCCGTTATCTCCCGCCTTGTTACCGAAGATGTAATTATCGATCGAGTTGGAGAACGCGGGGATAACCTCTGCCGCGGCGCCCGACTCATTGTTGATCTTAACGACAGGCGTATAGGTGCGCTGGAATCCGGCGGAAACACCGGGAGAGATGACCGCGTAGCCGTTTTCTGAAGTATAGTCGGCATATTTAAAGGCGTTCATCTTGTAGTTTCCGCTACCGTCCTTGTCG
This sequence comes from Oscillospiraceae bacterium, assembly GCA_003499325.1. Classification (GTDB taxonomy): domain Bacteria; phylum Bacillota; class Clostridia; order Oscillospirales; family Acutalibacteraceae; genus Ruminococcoides. Next base: position 6,132 of record DNIP01000158.1, on the reverse strand, counting down.
TTAAGAGGACGATATACATAACCTGCCTGCAGCGTTACGCCATCGGTGTTGCCGGGGATCGAATAGGTTTGATATGTGTTTGCTTTGTTTCTGAAATAAATACTGCTGTAGATCTCGGGAAGGTTGATATAATAGACATTACCGTTCAAGGTGGTCATCGGCAGGCTGATGGTCGTGGTGCCGATGGTCGCGTTGACATAAGGAATATCCCAACCCAAGGAGTTGTAGAAATAGATGGTCTTGTTCGTGATAGGTGTTGAATAATTCTTTGAATAAGTAGCGACATCATACTTTCCGCCGTTTGTTCCGTTGATATAATAAATCTTATCATTTACGGGCGTAAAGTTTACTGTCTGGTTGGTGCCGCCGTAGGTACCGTTCGTGAACAGCATTCGGGTAACCTCACCGGAGTAGGTATAGGAATAGATACCCGAACCGACGGATTTCATTTCATCCAGTCCGCTGACGTCGCCGCTGCTATCCCAAGATGTATAGTATTCAGGAGAGGAATCAGAGCCGCGCCAAGCGTGGACATATACATGCTCCCAACTCTCCGGCTTGACAAAATAAACCGTATTGGGATTGAACGATGTGCTGCTACCTGAGGCAGTATACACATTACCATTTGTCAAATTCAGGTCGCCGGTCTGGTTGCCGACGCCGCTGTTGAAGATGATCTTGTTATAGTTAGAACCGTCATCGTTGAACGACCAAGAGTAGATCGGTCCGCTGGTCTGTGACATTTCAACGCCCGGCCACGCGGCGTACTCTTTGTTGGAGCTGTTCCAGATATAGGCGTATACCTTATCCCATGTCTTGGAAGCATGACCGCCCGACCATGTGGTGTTATCAAAATAAACGGTCTTTTTGTTTGTTGAGCTGCCCGTATCCTCCTGACCGGAATAGTCGGAGGAAGTACCGATCAGCTGAGAGGTGACCTTACCGGTGCTGGCGTCGTTCGGATAGAAGGCCATACGCAGCGCGCGGCTCTCGTCCTTATTGTTGCCATGCTTAACATTGAAGTAAGAGTTGTTGTTCAAAAAGACCTTCATGTCATAGTTGGTCGTATTGGTCAATTCAAAATCAATGTTGATATACTTGGAGTTGATATCGTTGACCGTACCCTCGCGGAAAACCATGTTAGAGGTGTTGGTGTTATCAAATGTGCCGGAGGTAGGAACATAGACATTTCTTCCGTCGAGAGAGGTGACCGGCTCAAATTTAAAGTCCTTATCGATGTAGTTCCAGATATTGATATAGTCCTCTTCTCTCGCGTACTTGAAGTCAATATCCAAACCGGAATCCGCGTCTACGGAAACAGTTCCGATATTGACGTCTTTGTTCTCGCTCAGATAGAACCATGAATAGGTGGAAACAACAATAAGAACCAACACCTCGATAATTGCCGTAACGGCAATCAGCGGGGATACTTTAAAATCGCGATATTTACTTGTAGATTTTTTCTTCTTAGAATTTCTACTCATAAATCTTGCTCCAATTAATCGGTTTCAGCAGCCAAAACTGCTAATCTGAATCCATCGGGAATATCAGTTAGTGGTCAAGTCAAAGTTGAACTTGAATTTACCTTTTGATAAGGCGCGACGCGACTCTGTATCGGTACCTTCTACCCAGATGCGTACACGAACCTTACCGTAATAATAGGTAACGTCCTCGTTGTTTTCGTGTACCGTCATCGGCTTATCCAAATGAATCAGTTCAACCGTGTCGTTCAGATGGTATTCATTTCCTTCGGTATCTTTGGAAGAAACATGGACATAGTCGCTTTCATCCTTGACAACTTTGACAGTGTCATTATAGCCCGCATTAAAAACATTATAATACTGATGCTGATAGGTGCTGTATGCAGTATCCTTCATTGCCTGGCTGTTCAAATTGAAGGTCTGACCGGAGGTAACGCCGGTGTTCAGCGACCAGCCGGATGTACTCAGATCATTACCGTTATTGTTGAGATAGAGATCCGGACGGGGTACCCACAGCAGAGAGGGCGTATGATTCAATTTGTCATCCTGCGTGCCTGCGATGTAACTTTCAGCCGTCAGCGTATCGTCAAATCCGAGGAACGCAACGCGTACAGCGCCGACGATCGCGTCACGGGAAAAACTGCCGTAATCGGATATTCTGTCAACACCGGTGCCGGTCAGCATAGAGCCGTCGGGCTTCGCTGTTGTTCCATCAACCTCGCTTGCGCCGATCGCATAGGAGTTCGGACCCAGTGAAAGCGTCGTCGCAGATTTACTGCGAAGAATCAAATCAAACGAAATATACTGAGTGTTTGCCTCGGCGATAGAATAATCGTTGGTACCGGATTTGATCTTCCAGTTACCGTAATCCATCGCGGGACGGATCAGTGTGTAACCGTTGCCGGTGAGATCGATCGGTTGATAATCATACAGAAGATTATATTTGATCGGTGTACCCTCATTCGTTTTACCGGGCACCGTCAAATTCTCGACGTCCCACTGGGATTTGTCACTGTTCGTAAAATCAGTGACAAGATATTCGCCGAAAGTCTGAGATGTCTTGAAGCCGATCGCGTATTCAAAATCGGAACCCGACTTTGTCTTCATGCTGATGCCATGAGCTTCATTGATCTCCTCAGGCGGCGTGAACCACGCAAATGTGATAATAAAAACAAGAACCAATAGAGCGAGCAATACCATGATACCCTTCGCCATCAGGGAATGGCGGTTTTGTTTTTGGCTGTTCATCGTATTGCTCCTTTCTTATCGTGATCTGATTGATTCCGAATTATTTATAATTCTTTGCCTCGGGGAGATTGAGAAGCGCCTCGGGCTTATCGTCGACCAGTACGCGCGCTTTCTTGACAAATTTCTTTGCCTTTTTGGTAGCGTCGGCGAGCTTGACGTCGTAATCCTTCTGGATCGCCCTCTTCTCGGCGTTGAGGCGGATGGTGTATTTCTGGTCGTCGGAGAAGGTGCACGCGGCAACCTTTTCGTTCTCGAGAGTGTCGATCTTGACCTCGTACTGTGACTGGATGTCGGCGATCTGCTTCTCATACTTTTCGCGGATCGCCTTGATTTCAGCCTGCTTGGTCAGCTCGGCAGTCTCGAGCTGCGCCTGCAGCTCCGCGATCTGATCGTCACGGAATTTCATCGCGGCGATCTGGGTACGCAGGGAGTTGTTCAGCGCGACGTTCTTGGTCTCGATCTCGGAAACCTGTTCGCGCGCCGCCATGATATCGCGCTTCGCCTGCTGTTCGACAGCGTCAACGCCGCCGATGCGTTCGCTCAGTGCGGACTTTTCATCATTCAGCGTTGCAATGATCGCATTCTTCGCGGAAATCGTATTGAGGTGAACGCGGATCTGATGCTCGAGCTCTTTCTTCTCATCGTTGCCTTCATTGATCACACGATTGAGATCATCCATCTCGCGCTGGTAATTGGAGTATTTCTCAACAGCCGCATCATAATCATTCTTCAAGCTATTGTACTTGCCTGTCAGCTTTTCGTTAGCGTCATTCGCAGCGGATAAGGATGCTGCCTTGGCGGCTATGTCATCAGCCTGTTCGGCGATCGTGCGGTTGTTGTCATCGATCGTCATCTTAAGCTCGGAGTTCTCAGCGCTCAGATTGCCGATTGTATTGGTCAGCGTGCCGACCTGTGTATTCAGCTTGCCGATCTCGCCCTGCTGCTCCGCGATCGTCGCGTCACGCTCGGCGATGGTCTGCTTCTGCTCGGCAATCACGCCGTTGAGCTCTTCGATACGAGCCTTGAGTCCGTCAATCTCGGTATTCAGCTTCTTGATCTGCTCCTGCAGCTCGGCGATCGTGCCTTCCAAGGCGGCAATCGTCGCAAGGTGTGCCGCGATCTGTGCCTCTAACTCGCGAATGGTAGCTTCGAGTTCGGCGATCTTCGCCTCAAGCTCAGCGATACGCGCTTTAAGCTCTTCGACCTCTTTCTCGAGATCCATGATACGAACCTGCGCCTTACGGAGCTCCTCGCGGAGATTTTCAAGCTCTTTCTTAAGAGCGGCAATGACGGATTCGAGTTCCTTGATCTTGATATCGCGGACACGGATCTGCTCTTTTGCCTGTTCGAGTTCGGCGGTCAGCTTAGAGATAATGACCTCTCGCTCACGAACCTCTTTGAGTCGAAGCGCCATTTCCTCGCGGCGGGCTTCATAGATCTTATCCTCGATATACCGCGCCATTTCCTCCTCGGGCTTATTCGCCTCGGCGGCACGGCGCGCATTCTCCGCTTCATACTCTGCATGGAGCTTCTCACGAAGAGCGGAGTTGGTGTTGATGGTAGCGACGAAATGCTGGAACGCCATCACGTCGTACATATCTTTTTGAACATCCTCGGGCATCTGGCCTTCAAAGATGTTTTTCTCTAATACATAACCGGTCTTGCGGTACGCCTCTATGAATACCCAGAGGTCATAGCACTGCTTAAACGCGGGATCCTGCTTGATGCAGTTCGTTTTATTAATGGGAGATTTTACCTTGATACAGCCATTGAGCGACTTAATCAGATCGGTATTACAGAAATCATCCAACGTCATACGGATACGCTCAATACGCTCGTAGTCGGTTAAGCTGGAGAGATCTTCATCCCTATCAATCTTATCGCGCTCATGTTTTTCGGCATGATGTTCAAGGCTGAAGCCGAATTTCTCATGACCGATCCTGATCTCGCGCTCCATGTTCATCTTACTCGAGGAATCATTAGGAGCGTCCTGAAGCGCGCGGAAACGAGCTTCAACGAACATGATACAGTTATGGATCAACGTGTGGAGAAAGCGGTTTTCATAAGTTGCAAAGCTGTCCTCACGATGCGTATTGAGCAATCTCTCGGGGATAACGCTGCCGTCATCCTCAATCGCCATGATCAGGTTGGCGTGCTGCGTCAAGTGCTGGACAGCGTCCTTGCCGACCTGCTTGACCTTATCGATTCGGTCAACTTCCTTATACTCCTCGATGAACTTGCGCTGTTCATCGATCGCTTTCTCGATATAGGGCAGCTTGCCCTCAATCATCTCGACCCATTCCATGTCGATAACACGGTTGTACGCGTTACCGGAGAGCTCATCATTGCCTTTATCAGCGTCCGCCAAAGCAGAAGTCAGGTACTCGCGCGCATAGTCACCGTCGAGGGTGTCTTTCATCTCGGCATATACTCTATAGTATCTGCTATAATCAATCATGGGTCTCACTCCTTTATGTCAGGGTCGGATTAGTGTATCGGTGCGGGAGGAGCAAGCAGTGGCGCTTAGCCAATCACAGACTCCGTCTGTTCTTGGAGCACTGTTGCATGGGAGTTGTATGCCAAATCATAGATTTGGACAACTCCTCAAGCCCCTCCCCTACATTATTATGTTGAGATTGCTTTTTTAAGCAACCCTCCGGCACTTCGTGCCACCTCCCTTAGAAAAAGGAGGCATATGATCGTTTTTATCAGGTCATCTTCTGGAGCATGCGGACATACTCTTTACATTCGTTCATGTTCTCTCTGCCAAAGAGCTGATCGAGCTGCTGAACCAGACCGTCGATCTCGTCGCGGATGTAAGAAATGTTCAGTGCCTCGAACTTACGGAATACCTTCTTGCACAGCGCGTAGTCGATGCCGTCAATCTCGGTACCGCCGCAGCCAACGAACGCGGGTACGAAGGAGTTGATCTGCTTCATAACACGGTTACCGAAAGCAACACGGAAGTGCTCGATGACGTAATCGTCGAGGATCTCGATCTTCTTCAGGTTCTCCTCGCTGATGGGATTCGCCTTAACCGCGTCATCCAGCAGCTTGGTGAAGTGCTTATAGTTGATATGACACGGCGGTGTATCGGGCGCGTCGAAGGGCTTACCCTTGGTGTTGATATCGATGGGCATCGCACGGTCATATACCTTATCGGTGATAGCGAAGGTGGAGTCATCGTTGTTCGCGGTACCGACGTACCAGATGTTATCGGGGATGGTCAGCTTACCGTGATCCAGATGCTTCGGATCATCCGGCCAGGGAGCCGCGACGATCTCGACGATCCACTCATCGTGTGCCGGCATTTCTAGGATGGACAGCATCTCGGCGAAGTAATACTCGACGCGGGCGATGTTCATCTCATCGAGGATAACGACGTAAACGTTTTCATTATAGG
>DNIP01000053.1 GCA_003499325.1 Oscillospiraceae bacterium | reverse complement strand
CACTAACCACTAACCACTGACCACTGACCACTGATCACTGACCACTAACCACTGATCACTAACCACTGACCACTAACCACTAACCACTGACCCCTAAACAACAATGGAGGGGCACGCATTCCTGCCGTGCCCCTCCCCTCTATCATCTAACGATACAATGCAACGTCCTTCATCACGGTGAGGATCAGCACCTCAACGTCTTTGGGCAGGTCGTTCGGCTGATCGAGATCGACGTCCGTTATGTCATCCAATCGAACGCGTACCGTGTGGTCATCGAGGATCAAAAAGCCCTTTTGCGTGCTCGATGCAAAGCTATCCGCGTCCTCAAAGAAGGTGAGCTTATCGAGATACGGCGCGGAGTCATACGGACAGAAGCTCCTGCAGTTGCCGCACTCGTTGCACAGGCGGTCGATATGCAGGATCTCGCGTCTGCCGTCAGGCATTTCGACCACAGCGTTCGCACGGTTGGGGCATACGCTGACGCAGTTCTCACAGACTGTGTCACAGCTCAGACAGCGGGACGAGATCGGGGTCAGCGCAACGGGATCGACCACGCGCTTGCTCTCGATCGCCTCCATCACCGAGGGGATCGCCTCCATGGGGATATTGACCTCAAGTCTTGTGCCGATGATATCATCCGCGGCACGCTGCGCGTCGGCGATACATTCGACCACCGTAGAGGGGCTGCGCAGGCTGTCACCGATATTATACACCTTCATGCCGTCGATTTCGGTCAGAAAAGGTATTCTTCCGTTTTCATCGGCTGTGATACCGTAGGAGGTGAACAGGGAGTTGTCTACCTCTTCACCGATCGCGGCGACGATCAGATCCGCTTCTACCTCAATGGTCTCATCCGTCGCGACGGGACTGCGTCTGCCGCTCGCGTCGGGCTCACCCAGGCGCATCACGGAGCACAGCAGCTTGCCGCCCTTCTGCTCGATCGGCGCCGCCAGCTCAATGAACTTCACGCCGTCCTTGAGCGCTTCTTTGAGCTCCTCTTCATCGGCGGGCATATATTTCTTTGTCCTTCTGTAGATAATGCTGACATTCTCGATTCCGTCAATCCGCGTTGCGGCACGGGCGGCGTCCATCGCGGTATTACCGCCGCCGATCACAACAACGTCGTTCAGACCTGACGCCGCGAATCCGCCGTTCTTGAAGGTGCACAAAAAGTCAAGCACGTTCATCACGTTGCCCGTGATATGCGGATTGCGCTCTTTATACGCACCGATGCCGCAGACGACCGCTTCATAACCGTCCGCCTTGAGCCGATCGAGCGACGGCGCGGGGGTGTTGAGCTTGATATTGGCGCCCATCTTCTCGATCAGGGCGATGTCCCACTTGACAAAATAGGGAGAGATGCGGAAGTCGGGGATCACGTTGGTGATGATGCCGCCCGCCTTGTTCGACTGCTCAAATACATCGACCTCAAAGCCGTCGCGCGCGAGGAAATATGCCGCGGACAATCCCGCCGCGCCCGCGCCGATCACGGCGACCTTCCTGCCGTTGGGAGCGGGCTTTTGGAGCTTTGTATAGATCTCGTCATAGCCCTCACAGGCGGCGATATACTTGATGCCCCTGATATCGATGGGCAGATTATTATAATGGTTGCGGGTGCACTTGCTCATACAAGGATGGGAGCAGATCAGACCCGTGGTGAAGGGCAGGGGGTTCTTTTGGAGGATCACCTTGAGCGCCTCTTGGTGCTTCTCCTTCTCGACCAAGTGCACATAGGCGGGGATATCCTGATGGATCGGACAGCCGCCCTGACACGGCGCCGTGTAGCAATCGAACAGCGGTACCTGCTCGCCGTTTTTACGCTGCGGCATCGGCTTGATGGGCTTGCGGAAGCTCGGGTGCTTCATGCACCACTTTTGCAGCGCGGCGATCTTGTCGGTATCGGTGCGGGTGAACGGCTGATAGTCGCAGATGCGCAGGGTATACGCCATGCTCGCCATGTTCGAATAACCGCCCGGCTTTAAGAGGATGGTTGCCATCGTGATCGGCCAGATACCCGCCAAAAACAGGAACTTGACATTCTGCTGGGTCACACCGCCCGAGTAGGAGATGCGCAGCTTGCCGTTGAACTCCTGAGAGAAGCGGTGCGCCATCTCGATGGTGAGGTGGAAAAGCGCGCGGCCGCTCATGTACATCTCGTCGCTCGGCAGCTCGCCGTTTTTGACGTCTACGGGGAAGGTGTTGGAGAGCTTCACGCCGAACTCCAGCCCCTTGCTCTCCGCGAGCTCCTGCAATCTGCGGAACATCTTCACCGCGTCGTCCCACTGCAAATCTTCCTTGAAATGGTGCTCGTCAAAGGCGATGTAATCGAAGCCCGCCTTGTCGAGGATCGCGCGCGCGTCCTCATAGCCGAGGATGGTGGGATTGCACTTGACGAAGGTGTGCAGCCCCTTCTCCGTCAAGAGATAGGTCGCGATCCGCTCGATCTCGTCAGGCGGACAGCCGTGGAGCGTGGACAGCGTGACGCTGCGGCAAATGCGCGGCGAAATGCTATCGATCAGCTCGGTGTATTCAGGATAATATTCTTTTAAAGCATTTTTCGTATCAATAAAGATCGGGAGCGCGGATGCGTCCTTCAACCCTTCGATAAAGCGGTCGAGCTTCTCCGATTGGATGCCCGCAAGGTCATAGCCGACGCTCATGTTGAACACAAAGCCGTCGGGATCGCCCAGACCGAATGCCCGCGCGATCACCTTGATGACACACCACGCCTTGACGTATTCCTCCAGCGCCTGCTCAACGGTCAGCTCCGTCGACCACTCGCAGTTGTAGCCCTCGTCATCCGCCTTGATGCACGGACGCGCGATACACTTCGCCAGCTCCTCACCGTCCATCACCTGCACGGTTTTCAGCTCAAAGAAGCGTGCGCCGCCGATATAGGCGGAAATAATGTTCTGCGCCATCTGGGTATGCGGGCCCGCGGCGGGGCCTAGCGGCACCTCGAGCTTCTCGCCAAAGATCGGCAGGAATTTATCCTCACCGCTCAGATTAGCGACAGCCTGTTCGCCGAGGCTGTCGGCATACTTCTTGCGCCATTCATCGTAGCGCGAGATCTTGAAGCCCTCCTGTACGGTAAAGGCTCTTTCTATTCTTTTGTATTCTGTTGTCATCCTGTCGAGCAATTCGCGTATGCTCAGCGGAACCATCTTTTCACTCATATCATTTACCTCGTGCACAGGGGCGGTCATTTTGCGCCCTCACATCATGTTTTATCCGTTTACTCTGCCCCAGAGCTTTTCCGCGGTCGCGAAAATCTCTGCGCTGAGCTTTTCTTCATCGATGTCGACAAACTCTCTGTCCAGATACAGCAGTTTGCCGTTGGCAATTGTGGTGCGGCACTGTCTGCCGTTCATGCCGAAGATCATGTGCCCGTCCAGATTGTCGCCCGACAGTGGGGTGAAGGGCAGATAATCCATGACGATGATATCAGCGGCGGCGCCCTCGCGGATCACGCCGAGGGGTGCGTCAAAATACCGCGCCGCGATCTTGGCGTTATTTTGGAAGAGCATGGTCGTGACCTCGTTCCACGCGACATTCGGCATGCCTGCATTGTGGCGCTGGATGGTCAGTGCGACCTTTAAGCTCTCGAGCATATCATGGGTGTAGGCGTCCGTGCCCAATCCGAGCATGATGCCTTTCTCAAACATTTTGAGCACCGGCGAACAGCCCACGGCGTTGCCCATGTTGCTCTCGGGATTGTTGACGACCATCGTGTTTGTCGCGGCGATCTTATCCATCTCGGGCTCGGTCAAGTGGATGCAGTGCCCGAGGATCGTTTTCTCGCCGAGGATGCCCCACTTCTCCAGCCGTTCGACAGGCAGCATGTGGTAGTTCTCGCGGCTGTCCTCTACGTCGTTGAGCCCCTCGCAGATGTGGATATGATAACCCGTCCTGCCGTCGTTCGCCTTAACGCATTTTTCAAAGGTCTTGTCGGAGATTGTAAACAGCGCGTGCATGCCGAACATGGCGCTGAGCATAGGGTCATTCTGTTCCTGACAATATTTTATGAAGTCGGCATTCTCCTTGATCGCCTCGTCACATTTTGCTTCGCCGTCACGGTCAGAGACCTCGTAGCATAAGCAGGAACGAATCCCCATCTCCTTGGCACACTCGGCGATCGCAAACAACGAGCCGGGGATCTCCTTATAGGAGGCGTGATGGTCAAAGACAGTGGTCACGCCGTTACGGATGCACTCGAGGTAGGTCGCATAGGCGCTCACTTTGGTATCCTCCAAGGTCAGCTCACGGTCGAGCCTCCACCACATGCCGTCTAAGATCTCATAAAAGTTGGTGGGATGATATCCGTTGATTGACAAGCCGCGTGCCAAGCCCGAATAGATATGGGTATGCGTATTGATAAACGCGGGCATGATCAGCTGACCCTTAGCGTCTATCAACTGCGCCTGCGGATATTTCAGCCGCAGCTCCTTCTCCGTACCGACAGCGGTAATGCGCTCCCCCTCAAACGCCACAGCGCCGTCCTCAATATAGGGGCGCTCGGGGTCGCGGGTGAATAGCCTGCCGTTTGTGATCAGATACATAGGAATCCCTCCTGTTCTGCATATCCTTAATGTGCTCGAAAAGCACCGATAAACAGGTAATTTACTCCATTTATATTTTACCATGCTGATAGGTCATTTGCAATAGTTATCGATAAAATTGTTTGTGATTTTTGATGTTTTTGTACAAAAATCCACACTCATTAGCTTTCGGTAATTTCTGATCCCTATTTTTCGATATCTATTGCAATCTACCCCCGATTGCGGTACAATAAAAGATAATGTATTACACTGAAAAATGGAGGTTATCCATGGAAAAATGTATTGACTTATCAC
>DNIP01000076.1 GCA_003499325.1 Oscillospiraceae bacterium | reverse complement strand
GATCCTGATACTCGTCGACCGCCTTAATGACCGCCACGAGGAATAGCAGGAACTGCACGTTCTCAAACGGCGTTTCACCGGGAGTGAGCAGGTTGACTCCTGTATCCGTGCCAATTGACCAGTTGTTATGCTTGCCCGAGCCGTTCACACCCTTGAAGGGCTTTTCGTGCAGCAAACATACCAGACCGTGCCGCTCTGCGACCTTTTGCATGATCTCCATGGTCAGCTGGTTATGATCGGTCGCGACATTGGTCGTCGTGTAGATGGGAGCCAGCTCATGCTGTGCCGGAGCGACCTCGTTATGCTGGGTTTTCGCGAGGATGCCGAGCTTCCACAGCTCGTCGTTGAGATCCTCCATATATGCGAGGACGCGCGGCTTGATGGTGCCGAAGTAGTGATCGTCGAGCTCCTGCCCCTTGGGGGGACGCGCACCGAAGAGGGTGCGGCCTGTATAGATCAGATCCTTGCGCTTTGCGTACAGCTCCTTGGGTACAAGGAAATATTCCTGCTCGGGTCCGACAGAGGTAAGGACGCGCTTGACGTCCTCGTTGCCGAAGAGCTTTAAGACGCGCATCGCCTGGATATTCAACGCCTGCATGGAACGCAATAGCGGGGTCTTTTTATCCAGCGCGTCGGCGCTGTAGGATGCGAACGCAGTGGGAATACAAAGGGTCTTGCCCTTGATAAAAGCATAGGAGGTAGGGTCCCACGCGGTATAGCCTCTTGCTTCAAAGGTCGCGCGCAGACCGCCCGAGGGGAACGAGGACGCGTCGGGCTCGCCCTTGATCAGCTCCTTGCCGGAGAATTCCATGATCACTCTGCCGTCGGGAGAGGGGGTGATGAAGCTGTCATGCTTCTCGGCGGTGATACCGGTCAGCGGCTGGAACCAGTGGGTGTAATGAGTCGCTCCCTTCTCGACCGCCCATTCCTTTAATGCCGCGGCTACGGCGTTCGCTACCTGAATATTCAGCTGCTCGCCGTCGTCGATCGTTTTACGGAGCTGCTTGTAGATCTTGGGATCCAGCCGCTCTTTCATCGTCTTGTCGTCAAATACCAGACTTCCGAAATATTCTGCTACGTTTGCCATAATACCTTCTCCTTTTCATAAAGAAATAGACAAAGGCGTTTCAAACCGCACAGGTTCAAAACGCCTTTGTCTTTACAGCACGCATTATACGCCCCGACTTTTCGTTTGTCAAGAGAAATTGTGAAAAAATTATCAAAAATATTTAACGCTTTGAAGTTTTAAACGATTGACATATTATACAAACAATGCTATAATATGCGCGATAAACAAAGGCGTTTATTTGGGAGCTCGTTCCTAAATAACGCCTTTTTTCGTTAGGGTGACTGTAGATATGGCTCTGGATCAGCTGCGCTGTCAAGCGTCGGCAGTCTCGTCGTCTGAATGGTTCAACCAAGAGCTAGGCTCCCTTCTGCGCCAAAGGAATTTATACTAAGCATCATACAAAAACGATATCTCGCGGTGTTTTCATCGTTCGCAAGCCGTCCTCTCAGCAGACGATTATGCAAGCTGTATCGCTCCTGATCTTTGCGCGAGATGCTCAGGACGGTACAGAAAAGATAGGCGCCGCCGGATGAAGAAACAACAGAAACCTTTATTGATATAAACGGAAAGAAAGCCGCTGTTCCGGTTTCCCGCTACAACGGCAAGATCCTCAGAGTGATTCCCAATGACGAGATTTCACGCAACGCGAACCTAACTCGCGAGCAGCTCCTTGCAAAGGTGCAATAAACAATGGAAGGCTGTCTCACCGATCAGGTGAGGCAGCCGTTCTTTTATCACAATCATCATCGGAAAGGAAGGGTCATATGAATCAAAATAATAACCTTCTCTATCGAGAGTGCTTTGAACACGATAACTGCGGTATCGGCGCGGTCGTCAATATCAAGGGAAAGCCCTCGCACACCACGGTCGACAACGCCCTGACGATCGTTGAGACCTTAGAGCACCGTGCCGGTAAGGACGCGGAGGGCAAAACCGGCGACGGCGTGGGCATCCTGCTCCAGATCTCCGACCGCTTTTTTCAAAAGGTCGCGAAGGAATTGAACATTCCGATCAGCGCAAAGCGTGATTACGCGGTCGGTATGTTCTTCTTCCCGCAACATGAGCTTCGGCGCAATCAGGCGAAGAAGATGTTTGAGATCATCGCGCAGAAGGAAGGCTTATCCGTTTCGGGTTGGAGAAAGGTTCCCTGCGATCCGAACGCGATCGGCAGCAAGGCGAGGGAGTGTATGCCGCATATCGAGCAGTGCTTCATCAATCGTCCGCAGGATATCAAGCGCGGGATCGACTTTGACCGTAAGCTCTATGTGGTGCGACGCTCCTTTGAGCAGAGCAATGAGGACACCTATGTCGCCTCGCTGTCGTCGAGGACGATTGTGTACAAGGGTATGTTCCTTGTCGGCGATCTCAGGCGGTTTTACCTCGACTTAGCGGATGAAGCTTATGAGAGCGCGATCGCGCTGGTGCATTCGCGCTTTTCGACCAACACCTTCCCGAGTTGGCAGAAGGCGCATCCGAACCGTATGATCGTACATAACGGTGAGATCAACACGATCCGCGGCAACAGCGACAAGATGCTTGCGCGTGAAGAAAACATGGCGTCGCAGTATCTCATGGGCGACATGGACAAGGTGCTTCCGGTTATAAATCCCGACGGCTCGGATTCAGCGCGCTTGGACAATACCTTGGAATTCTTGGTGATGAGCGGCATGGAGCTGCCGCTCGCCGTGATGATCACTATTCCAGAGCCGTGGGACAACAACGACGCGATCTCGCAAAAGGAACGCGACTTTTATCAATACTACGCGACGATGATGGAGCCGTGGGACGGTCCCGCGTCGATCCTGTTCTCTGACGGCGATATGATGGGCGCGGTACTCGACAGAAACGGACTGCGACCGTCGAGATACTATATCACCGACGACGATCATCTGATCCTGAGCTCCGAGGTCGGAGCACTGCCGATCCCGTCGGAGAAGATCGTGAAAAAGGAGCGCCTCCATCCGGGCAAAATGCTGCTCGTAGACACCGTGCAGGGACGTTTGATCGGCGATGAAGAGATCAAGCTGCATTATGCTTCCAAAGCGCCCTACGGCGAATGGCTCGACAGCAACCTGACGCGTTTGAAATATCTGAAAGTGCCTAACGCGAAGGTGGAGGAGCATCACAGGGAGGAACGCCGTCGCCTGCAAAAGGCGTTCGGCTACACCTATGAGGACGTGATGACGTCGATCCTGCCGATGGCGCAAAACGGCACGGAGCCGATCGCCGCGATGGGATCGGATAAACCGCTCGCGGTCTTGTCCGATCAGCCGCAGCCGCTGTTCGATTATTTCAAGCAGAACTTCGCGCAGGTGACCAATCCGCCGATCGACGCGATCCGCGAGGAGATCGTCACCTCGACCACGATCTATATCGGTAAGGACGGCAATCTGCTGGAGGAAAAGGCAGATAACTGCAAGGTGATCAAAGTCGTCAATCCGATCCTGACCTCAACGGGACTGCTCAAGCTCAAGCGAATGAATCTGCCGGGCTTCAAGGTCGCCGAGATCCCGATCCTGTATTATAAGAACACAAAGCTCAGCAAGGCGATACGCCGCCTGTATGTGGAGGCGGACAAGGCGAGCGCTGCGGGAGCGAATATCCTGATCCTCTCCGACAGAGGGGTGGATGAAAACCATCAGGCGATCCCGTCGCTGCTCGCGGTATCGGCGCTGCATCAGCATTTAGTCGCGACAAAGCGCAGGACAGCGCTCTCGATCGTGCTCGAAAGCGGAGAGCCGCGAGAGGTACATCACTTCGCAACCCTGCTCGCCTACGGCGCAAGCGCGGTCAATCCGTATCTGGCGCTCGAAACGATCCATGAGCTGATCCACGACGATCTGCTCGACAAGGACTACTATGCGGCGATCGAGGATTATAACAACGCCGTTTTGCACGGTATCGTGAAGATCGCGTCAAAGATGGGTATCTCGACCCTGCAATCCTATCAGGGCTCCAAGATCTTTGAAGCGCTGGGACTCAGCGACAAGCTGATCGATGAATACTTTACGGGCACGGTCAGCCGCATCGGTGGAATCACGCTCGAGGATATCGAGCAGAATGTCGATCGTCTGCACTCGGCGGCGTTCGATCCGCTTGGGCTCACGGTGAGCGAGGAGCTCGAATCCCGCGGCAGTCATAAGAGCCGCAGCGGCAAAGAGGAGCACCTCTACAATCCGCAGACGATCCACGCATTACAGGCCGCGACAAGGAACAATGATTACAAGCTGTTCAAGGAATACTCCCGTATGCTCAATGAAGAAATGCAGCCGGTCAGTATCCGCGGACTATTTGATTTTAACTTTGCGAATACGCCGATCCTAATCGACGAGGTCGAAAGCGTTGACAGTATCGTCAGGCGCTTCAAGACGGGTGCAATGTCCTACGGCTCGATCTCTCAGGAGGCACATGAGGCGCTGGCGCTCGCCATGAATATGCTGGGCGGCAAGTCGAACTCCGGAGAGGGAGGCGAAAGCCCCGAGCGGTTAGCGACAAAGGGCGCCAAGCACAACCGCTGTTCGGCGATCAAGCAGGTGGCTTCCGGCCGCTTCGGCGTGACCTCGACCTATCTCAACTCTGCCGATGAGCTTCAGATCAAGATGGCGCAGGGCGCCAAGCCCGGCGAGGGCGGTCATCTGCCGGGCATGAAGGTCTATCCGTGGATCGCAAAGACCCGCCATTCCACCCCGGGCGTGTCGCTGATCTCACCGCCGCCGCATCACGATATCTATTCGATCGAGGATCTGGCACAGCTGATCTATGATCTGAAAAACGCGAACAAAAAGGCGCGCATCTCCGTCAAGCTCGTCTCACAAGCAGGCGTAGGCACGGTAGCCGCAGGCGTGGCGAAGGCAGGCGCACAGGTCATCCTGATCTCGGGCTATGACGGCGGCACAGGCGCCGCGCCGCGCAGCTCGATCTACAACGCCGGCCTGCCGTGGGAGCTGGGTCTTGCCGAAGCGCACCAGACGCTTTTGCTCAACGGACTGCGGCACAAGGTCGTCATCGAGACGGACGGCAAGCTGATGACAGGTCGCGACGTCGCGATCGCGGCGATCCTCGGCGCGGAGGAATTCGGCTTTGCGACTGCGCCGCTGGTGACCTTGGGCTGTGCGATGATGCGCGTCTGCAACCTCGACACCTGCCCCTTCGGCGTGGCGACGCAGAATCCCGAGCTGAGAAAACGCTTTATGGGCAAGCCCGAGTACGTCGTCAATTTCATGCGCTTTATCGCACAGGAGCTGCGCGAGTATATGGCGCGGCTGGGCGTGCGCACCATTGACGAGCTGATCGGACGAAAAGATCTCTTGAAAAAGCGGGATAATCTCTCGCCGCGGGAACAGCAGATCGATGTGTCCGCTATCCTTGATAACAGTTTCAATGGTATGCCAATCAAATATGATGAAAAAGACCCCTATGACTTCAAGCTCGCCGATACACTCGATGAAAAGGTGATCATCAAAGCGTTCAAAAAGGCGCTGCGCGAGGGCAAGTCGGCACAGATCGAGATCGACGTCCGCAACACCGACCGCTCCCTCGGTACGGCGTTCGGCTCCGAGATCACCAAGAGATACGGAGAGAATCTCAAAGATGATACCTACCGTATCATCTGTAACGGCTCGGGCGGTCAGAGCTTCGGCGCGTTCATCCCGAAGGGCTTGACGATGGAGCTCATGGGCGACAGCAACGACTATTTCGGCAAGGGCTTATCGGGTGGTAAGCTGATCGTTTATCCTGACAAGAAAAGCCGCTTTAAGGCAGAGGAGAACATCATCATCGGCAACGTCGCTCTCTATGGCGCGACAAGCGGAAAGGCATTTATCAACGGTATCGCCGGCGAACGCTTCTGCGTGCGCAATTCGGGCGCGACAGCCGTCGTTGAGGGCGTCGGTGAGCATGGATGTGAATATATGACAGGCGGCAGGGTCGTCATCCTCGGCAGTACCGGCAAAAATTTTGCCGCCGGTATGTCAGGCGGCGTCGCTTATGTATTGGATGAACACCATCACCTGTATAAGCGGCTGAACAAGGAACCGGTCGAGTGCGCTGAGTTGGGCGAGCAGAAGGATATCGACGAATTAAAAGCGTTGATCACGGAGCATGTGGAGGCGACAGGCTCCGAAAAGGGCAAGCGGATCCTCAGTGACTTTGACGCGTATCTGCCGAAGTTCAAAAAGATCATCCCTCACGATTACAGGATCATTACCGAAGCGATCGAGGCAGGCAAGCAGAACGGTCTTGACGAGGACAGCGCCAAGATCGAAGCCTTCTATCAGCTGATCCGCTCGAGATAAGGAGGAGTGCAGTATGGGAAATCCCAACGGATTTATGGAATATACACGACAGGATAACCCCGCGTCGTCCGTGGAAGAACGTATCAAACACTATAACGAGTTCCACACCCCGATCAGTGAAGCGGAGCGTAAGCATCAGGGCGAGCGTTGTATGCACTGCGGCGTTCCGTTCTGTCAGGCAGGGCTGCCGATTAGCGGCATGGTGTCGGGCTGTCCGCTGAATAACCTGATCCCCGAGTGGAACAACCTCGTCAGTCTCGGAGCGTGGAAGCAGGCGTACAACCGTCTGAAAATGACCAACAGCTTCCCCGAGTTCACCTCGCGCGTGTGTCCCGCCCTATGCGAAAAGGCGTGCACCTGCGGCGCTAACGGTGATCCTGTCACCGTCCGCGCCAATGAATATGACATCATCGAAACAGCCTATCAGGAGGGCTGGGCAGCTCCAATGCCGCCCAAACAGCGAACAGGCAAAAAGATCGCCGTCGTCGGCTCGGGTCCCTCGGGACTTACCGCCGCCGATCAGCTCAACCGCCGCGGACATTCTGTCACAGTCTATGAGCGGAGCGACCGCGTCGGCGGACTGCTGATGTACGGTATCCCGAACATGAAGCTCGAAAAGCACATCATCGAGCGCAAGATCAACGTGATGGAAGCAGAGGGCGTGACATTCAAAACAAACGTCAACGTCGGCGTCGATGTATCTGCCGAAGAACTACTCTCCGAGTATGACTGCGTGATCCTCGCGTGCGGCGCTTCTCACCCGCGCGATATCGCGGTCGATGGACGAGATGCAAAGGGCGTGTATTTTGCGGTTGATTTCCTGCGATCGACCACCAAGGCGCTGCTCAATAACAGCTTGCAGGAGGGATCCTATATCTCCGCAAAGGACAAGAACGTTCTGATCGTCGGGGGCGGCGATACCGGCAACGACTGTGTCGGCACCTGCGTTCGTCACGGCGCGAAGAGCGTCATCCAGCTCGAGATGATGCCGAAGCTCCCCGATACCCGCGCCGAGAACAATCCGTGGCCGGAATGGCCGCGCGTCTGCAAGACCGATTACGGTCAGGAGGAAGCCGCCACGGTGTACGGCAGCGATCCGAGAGTTTATCAAACAACCGTGAAACAACTGATCAGCGATGAGAGCGGAAGGCTGAAACAGGCGGTGCTCGTGAAGCTGAACGCCGAGAAGGATGAAGCGACCGGACGGCTGAAAATGGTGCCGATCGATGGAAGCGAAACCACAGTCGACGTCGATCTGCTGTTGATCGCGGCAGGCTTCTTGGGCAGTGAGAGCTATGTTACCGAGGCATTCGGCGTAGCTCTCGACGACAGGACGAATGTGCAAACGAATAAGGGCAGTCACCGAACCTCAGTCAACAGGGTGTTCACGGCAGGCGATATGCACCGCGGTCAGTCGCTGGTGGTATGGGCGATTCGCGAGGGCAGGGATTGCGCCCGCGAGGTGGACGAAAGCCTGATGGGATATACCAACCTATAATCAGGCTCCCTTTCCTAAGGGAGCTGTCGCGAAGCGACTGAGGGTTGTCAAATAACAAGGAAGGTATTATTATGACAAAATATATATTTGTAACCGGAGGCGTTGTGTCGGGGCTGGGCAAGGGCATCACCGCCGCCTCTCTGGGCAGACTCTTAAAGGCGCGCGGCTTGAAGGTCGCCGCACAAAAGCTCGACCCTTATATCAACGTCGACCCCGGCACCATGAGCCCGTACCAGCACGGCGAGGTGTATGTGACCGAGGACGGCGCCGAGACTGATCTCGACCTCGGGCACTATGAGCGCTTTATCGATGAAAACCTGAACAAATACAGCAACCTCACCACCGGTAAGGTCTACTCAAACGTGCTCAACAAGGAGCGTCACGGCGAGTACCTCGGCAAGACGGTGCAGGTGATCCCCCATATCACGGACGAGATCAAGCGCTTCATCTACAGCGTCGGCAAAAAGACCGACGCGGACGTCGTCATCACCGAGATCGGCGGCACGATCGGCGATATCGAGAGCCAACCCTTTATCGAGGCGATCCGACAGGTCGGTCACGAGGTCGGCGAGGACAACCGCCTGTATATCCATGTGACCCTCGTGCCGTATCTCAAAGCGTCGGGCGAGCATAAGAGCAAGCCCACCCAGCACTCCGTCAAGGAATTACAGGGCTTCGGCGTGTCGCCCGATATCATTATTCTGCGTACCGACGAGCCGATCACCGACAAAGGAATCTTTGATAAGATCGCAGGCTTCTGCAACGTATGGCCTGACTGCGTGATCGAGAATCTCACCCTGCCCGTGCTGTATGAAGCGCCCTTGATGCTTGAAAAGGCGCACCTCTCCGACATCGTGTGCCGCGAGCTGAATCTGAAATCTCACAAGCCCGATCTGAGTGACTGGGAGCATATGGTCGAGCGTATCAAGACGCGTGAAAGGGTAGTCAAGATCGGTCTGGTCGGTAAGTATGTCGAGCTGCACGACGCTTATCTCAGCGTAGCCGAGGCGCTCCGTCACGCGGGCTACTATCAGGGCGCGTCGGTTGAGATCAAGTGGATCGACTCGGAGAGCGTCACTGAGGAGAATGCCGAACGTATCCTCGGCGAGACCGACGGCATCATTGTCCCCGGCGGCT
>DNIP01000171.1:1014-2549 GCA_003499325.1 Oscillospiraceae bacterium | reverse complement strand
CCATCTTTTGCTATGAAAATGACGAAGAATTGACCGTTGAGAACGTCCGCAAGCAAACCCGCTTCCATCCGCGCTGCGGCACCTCGTTCTTAGTCGTCACCCTGCTCGTGAGTATTTTTGTCGGCTTATTCATCCCGACCTTCCCGAATCTGCCGATCCTGCGGCCGATCCTCCGACTGCTTCTGGTTCCCGTAATGGTCGGTCTGGGCTATGAGTTCATCAAGCTCTGCGGTAAGTACGATAACAAGCTCACCCGTATTCTCGCCACACCCGGCCTCTGGGCACAGCGCATCACCACCAGAGAGCCCGCCGACGAGATGATCGAATGCGCGATCGAAGCGATGAAGGCGGTCATCCCCGATGACGGCTCCGATATCATCAATGATTGTTCCTGCGCTCGATAACGCCGTCAAAAGCCTGCTTTCGCGCGCAGGCGTAGAGAATCCCGACGGCGACGCAAGAGAGATCCTCTGCGCGGTACTGGAATGTGACCGCACACAGCTGATCCTGCGACAGGACGATATCCCCGAGGGGCTTTGTGACAAAGCCATCGCGATGGCACGCCGCCGCATCAGCGGCGAACCGCTCCAATACATCCTCGGCTCATGGAGCTTTATGGGACGCAACTACAAGGTCGGCGAGGGCGTGCTGATCCCGCGCGACGATACGGAGGTGGTGGTCACGGAGGCGTTGAAGCTATCCGAGGACACCCCCGAGCCCGTGATCGTCGATCTGTGCGCGGGCTCGGGCATTATCGCGGTCACACTGGCAAAGGAACTGCCGAACGCCACTGTGTACGCTGTCGAGAAAAGCGACGCCGCTTTTTCCTATCTGACGGAGAATATCACGCTCAATCAGGCAAAAGTCAACGCGATCCACGCCGATCTGCAAGACTGCGTCAGCGATTTCAAGGACGGCTCATTGGATATGATCGTGTCCAACCCTCCGTATATCCGCTCCGCCGAGATCGCCGATCTGCAACAGGAAGTGCAGTATGAGCCGCGACTGGCGCTGGACGGCGGCGAGGACGGCTATGACTTCTACAAAATGATCATCACTCTCTGGACGCCAAAGCTCAAAAAGGGCGGCGCCATCGCCTTTGAGATCGGCGAAGGACAATTCGACACCATCGCCGCAATGCTGAAAAACGCAGGCTATACCGCTATCAGCGGCACCCCCGATATCCAAAACATCACCCGCGCCGTCACGGCAAAAAAAGGCTCCTTTTCCTAAGGGAGCTGTCGCGGACACTTGTGTCACGCGACTGAGGGTTGATACGCTGTTATCAAATGCCATTAAATAGAATAAATCACGCACGACAACCCTCCGGCATGGACAAGCGTGTCCATGCCACCTTCCTTAGAAAAGGGAGGCAGAATAGAATTTTTGTTCGAAAAAACTTGCTTCTTTCAAACATATATGCTATAATAACCCCGTAAATCACAGAAACCAAAGGAGAAAATGATTATGGCTCTTGATAAAAACAAAGCGCTGGAAACAGCGTTATCACAGATCGAAAAGCAGTTCGGCAAGGG
>DNIP01000171.1:0-873 GCA_003499325.1 Oscillospiraceae bacterium | reverse complement strand
TGGGAATCGGCGGTCTGCCCCGCGGCAGAATCGTCGAGATCTACGGACCCGAAAGCTCCGGTAAGACCACCCTCTCCCTGCACTGTATCGCCGAGGGTCAGAAGAACGGCGGCAACGTCGCCTTCATCGACGTAGAGCACGCGCTTGATCCCGTCTATGCCGCCGCGCTGGGCGTCGACGTCGACAGCCTCTTGGTATCTCAGCCCGACACCGGTGAGGACGCGCTCGAGATCGCCGAGGCGCTGATCCGTTCCGGCGCGATCGACGTCATCGTCATCGACTCCGTCGCGGCGCTCGTTCCCAAGGCTGAGATCGAGGGCGAGATGGGCGACAGCCACGTCGGTCTGCACGCACGCCTGATGTCGCAGGCACTGCGCAAGCTCGCAGGCGCGATCAATAAGAGTAACTGCGTCGCCATCTTCATCAACCAGCTGCGCGAGAAGGTCGGCGTGGTCTACGGCAACCCCGAGGTCACCACGGGCGGCAGAGCGTTAAAGTTCTATTCCTCTGTCCGTATCGACATCCGCCGTATCGAGACATTAAAGTCCAACGGCGAAATGGTCGGCTCGCGCACCAGAGCGAAGGTCGTCAAGAATAAGATCGCTCCCCCCTTCAAGGAGGCGGAGTTCGATATCATGTACGGCGAGGGTATCAGCCGCGTCGGCGAGCTGATCGATCTTGCCGTCAAGGCGGACGTCATGCAAAAGAGCGGCGCATGGTTCTACTACGGTGAGACCCGTCTGGGACAGGGTCGCGATAACGTCAAGGAGCTGCTCAAGAGCGACGACGCACTGCGTGAGAAAATCGAAAAGGAGCTCTGGGAGAACGTCGATAAGCTGACCTCCCGCCCCAAAAAGACCGCCAAGGCGGCGG
>DNIP01000130.1 GCA_003499325.1 Oscillospiraceae bacterium | reverse complement strand
ACGATCACGGGTCACGGCGTGAACGGCTACCTCGAAGCGATGGATCTTTTGAGGGAACGCTATGCGGATTGAGATCAAGCCATCCGCGCTCCGCGGCACAGTCACGGCGCCGCCGTCAAAGAGCATGGCGCATCGGCTGCTGATCGGCGCGGGACTGAGCGAGGGTGAAAGTATCGTCAGGCGGCTGGCGTTTTCGGAGGACGTCAAGGCGACGATCGACTGTCTGAGGGCGCTGGGCGCTGTCATCAAGCTCGACGGCGATACGGCGTTTATCAAAGGAGTAGATGTGCGGAAAGCCATCGGAACAGCCGCCGTGCTCCGCTGTAACGAATGCGGCAGCACCCTGCGCTTTTTCACGCCGCTGTGTATGCTCAGCGGAGAAGCAAGGGTGCTCACGGGCAGTCCGTATCTGATGACCCGCCCGATGGATGTATATGAGAGGATCGCCCGCGATCAGGGGATCCGCTTTGAAAAGGCAAGCGATCATCTCACCGTACAGGGAACGCTCAACAGCGGCGTCTATGAGGTGGCGGGCAATATCAGCTCCCAGTTTATTTCGGGGCTGTTGTTCACCCTGCCCCTGCTCGACGGCGACAGTGAGCTCCGCATCCTGCCGCCTGTGGAGAGCAAGCCGTATATCGACATGACAGTGGCGGCGCTGAAGGAGTTCGGCGTATCGGTCGATCAATCAGACCATACCTATCTCGTCAAAGGCGGTCAGCATTACCGTCCCGCGGATGTGACCGTCGAGGGCGATTATTCCAACGCGGCGTTCTTTGAAGCGCTCAACTATGCGGGTTCATCGGTCAAGCTCGACGGCTTGCGGGAGAATACTTTGCAGGGTGACAGTGTATATAAAATTCTTTTTAAGAATATTAAAAACGGGATTGATCCGATCGATATTGCGGATTGTCCCGATTTAGGGCCTGTCTTGTTTGTTGTCGCGGCATTGTGCGGCGGCGCGAGATTCACCGGCACCCGCCGTCTGCGGATCAAGGAGAGTGACCGCGCGGACGCGATGCGGCAGGAGCTGGAAAAATTCGGTATCTATATGGAAGTAGGGGAGAACGAGGCGATCGTCCACGGCGGCACGCTCCGACAGCCGACCGAGGCGCTCAGCGCTCACGGCGACCATCGGATCGTGATGGCGCTATCCGTACTGCTGACCGTGACAGGCGGCGTGATCGACGGCGCTCAAGCGGTGAACAAGAGCTTCCCCGACTTCTTTGAAAAAATGCAAAACTTAGGTGCAGAGGTGCAAACACATGGAATGGATCAGTAAATCAAGAATACTTATCGTCGGTCTCGGCTTGATCGGCGGAAGCTACGCCAAGGCGCTCAAGCGCCTCGGCTACCATATCACCGCCATCGAAAAGCGACAGTCCGCGATCGACTACGCGCTCGATCATCACATCATCGACGATGGCTCTACCGCGGTGGATCGCGAGATCGTCGGCTCAGCAGACGCGGTGATCTTCGGCTTATACCCGAAGGTGTTCAAGGAGTGGATCGCGCAGTATCAGGACTATCTCAAGCCCGGCGCGATGCTTACCGACGTGACCGGCGTGAAGAGCTGTATCGTTTATGATATCCAAAACATGCTGCGGGATGACATCGAATTCATCGCCTCTCACCCGATGGCGGGTCGCGAGGTCTACGGTGTGGAGAATGCCGATGACAGGATCTTCCGTGACGCGAACTTCATCATCGTGCCGACGGATAAGAACACCCCCGAGGGGATCCGATGGGTCGGCGGTTTGGCGCGGATCATCGGCTTCTCGCGTATCTCGGTGCTCTCGCCCGAGGAGCACGACGAGATGATCGGCTATCTGTCACAGCTGACCCACTGTATCGCGGTATCACTGATGACCTGCTCCGACAACGAGCATCTGGTGGATTACACCGGCGACAGCTTCCGCGACCTGACCCGTATCGCCAACATCAATGACCTGATGTGGAGCGAGCTGTTCATGCTCAACCGCGATTCGCTGTTGAAGTACATGGATATCTTCCTCGGCGAATTTGCCGCCCTGCGCGATATGATCCGCGACGGCAGGGTAGAGGAGCTCAGAGAGAAGATGCGGCTGAGCACCAAGAGAAGAGCGTATTTTAATAAATAAGTATTGGTGAATGGTGAATAGTGAATAGTGAATAGTTGCGGGAACGCATTCGCGTTATTCTATGAGTAAACTGTTTGTTTTACGTTACTCCTCACTCCTAACTCCTCACTCCTCACTATAAATAAGGAAGGTGTATTTTTATGAACATGAACATGGAATTTGAGCGCAAGCTGACCATCCCGATGGAGGTCAAGAAGATGTATCCCCTCGACGACGAGCTCAGAGGGATCGTCGCCGATCGAGAGAAGCAGGTGCAGGATATCTTTGCGGGCAGGGATGACCGCATTGTGCTGATCATCGGCCCCTGCTCCGCCGACAGAGAGGACAGTGTGCTGGATTATATCAGCCGACTGAGAAAGGTGCAGGATAAGGTGGAGGACAAGATCTTCATTATCCCGCGCATTTATACCAACAAGCCCCGCACCACGGGCGCGGGCTACAAGGGCATGCTCCATCAGCCCGATCCCGAGAAGAAGCCCGATATGTTCAAGGGCATTGTCGCGATCCGCTCCATGCATATCCGCGCCTTGAAGGAGACAGGCTTCTCCTGCGCGGATGAGATGCTCTATCCCGAGAACCACCGCTATCTGGACGACATCCTCTGCTATGTCGCGGTCGGCGCCAGATCGGTCGAGAACCAGCAGCATCGTCTGGTGTCCTCGGGGCTGAATATCCCTGTCGGCATGAAGAACCCGACGGGCGGCGATCTGTCCGTCATGATGAACTCCATCACCGCGGCACAGCACGGCCACACCTTCATCTACCGCGGGTGGGAGGTACAGTCGCACGGCAATCCCTACGCCCACGCGATCCTGCGCGGCTACATGAACAAGCACGGCGAGAGCCTGCCGAACTATCACTATGAGGATATGACGCACCTGCTGCGCCTGTACACCTCGGGCAAGTTCAAGAACCCTGCATGTATCATCGACACCAACCATAGTAATTCGGGCAAGAATCCCTTTGAACAGCCGCGTATCGTCAAGGAGGTTATGGCAGCGCGCCGCTATAACAAGGAGCTCGAGCACATGGTCAAGGGCTTCATGATCGAGAGCTACATTGAGGATGGCAACCAGGCGATCGACGGCGGCTGCTACGGAAAGAGCATCACCGACCCGTGCCTTGGCTGGGACAAGACCGAGCGGATGATCCTCGACCTCGCGGATATGATTTAATAAAGTATAAAGGAAAGGGGCTACCGCATTCATCATAGCGATAGCCCTTCAAAGTGTCATCCTGAGCTTTAGCGAAGGATCTTAACAGTGCAATTTATCCAATTAGTTGATACCTATCATGTGTAATCTAACGGAAAATGAGCACTTACAGATTCTTCACTTGCGTTCAGAATGACATTTTTTGTTTTGCGTCAGCCCCATGTTCTTTTATTGATAATCGGATTCTTTAAAATTGATATTGTCGCTTGACAGGGATACGCCGTCATCACCGATGTCGTAAACATAGATCACCCATTCGGTATCCTCGGGATATTCGCTGAGATCAAAGGTATATTCCTTTTCGGGGATAATATCTGAATCGATCGCGTACTCCCCGTCTTGGGATATGATATTGACCTCGTACAAATACGAACTGTAGTTAGCGGTTGACCATGTCAGGGAATATCTCCTGTTACCGAGCTTTTCCGTTTTCAGATTCGTCGGTCGGGCTGGGGTTGATATCCATTGCTCTCCTGCGGCCGTGATCTCTTCGCCGTTGCTGTCTACGCCGACGATATAGAGCAGATACTCCTGATTCGGCTGAAAGAAGTCCGCTTTCAGCAGAGCCGGCTTATCGGGAACTTGGAAGGTGCCCCTATAGTCTCCGTCGATGATGACATGGATATGGAATTGTTTGATCCCGAATTTGTTGTTGCTAGTGGTATGAACAAAGGCTGTGTTGTCGCCGTTATGCACGAAGTATTCCAATTCGGGCTGACAGTCGGCTTTTTTGTAGGTGTGCGACCATCCCGCGGTATTGAACCAGCTCACGAAATTACCGTCTTCATCCACCTTGCGCACTGTGTAGGTATAGGTCTTTCCGGGCTCAACGTCGGTATCGCGAAAGACGCTGTAATCCTGCGTGTCGAACTCGGCGATACGCTTCCAGCCGTTAGAGGTCTTGCGGTAGATGCGAACGAGTGATTTGATTGCGTCTACTGTGATATCGATACCGTCCATGCGGGTGGTGAAGTGGTCTATGACAGGGGTTTCTGCCAGGTAGCATCTGGCTCCGTCCGCGTCATAGTCGCTCATAAAGCGTGTGCCGTCGCTGCTGACGCACCGCACGGTATAGGTATACCAATGCTTTGCGCTCACGTCGGTATCGACATAGCTCGTGCCGCTGACGTCTGCCATCTTTGTCCAGCCTTTACTGCCTTTATAATATACGCGGTATTTTTCCGCTCCCTTGACGGGGTTCCAGGTGATCTCTATGCCGCCCGAGACCGCCTCGCATTTGGTAATCTTCGGGGTCGGATAATAGGTATAGCTCCATCCCTCGGCGTAAAAATCTGATGTAAAGTCGCTCAGGTCGGCTTTGATACACCGTACCGTGTAACGGTAGGATGCGCCTGTCTTGACGTCGGGGTCAACAAAGACGCCGTTGGTCGTTTCACCCATCTTGACCCAATTGCCGTTATTGTTTTTGTAGTAGACGCGGTACTTCTCCGCTCCCTCTACCGTGCCGATATGGATCTCTACGCCCTCGGCGGTGCTTTTGAAGCCCGTGATCTGCGGGGTGGCGAGCTGCTGCGGCGAAGGCTCGACCGCTTCGGTGGGCGCCGATGTTTCGGCTTCGGTGGGAGCAGGCTCAGTCGGCGCAGGTTCGGTGGGATCGGTCGACTGCTCTTTATGCGGATAAGGCGTCCAATCAGAGGAGCGATACGGCAGATTTGCCAGATATCGCTGGAGTGAGGTCGCGTCTATGACGGTTCTCTCGCCGTCCTGATCAAAGTCGGAAAAGTAGGTGAGCGGGTTTTCAACCATATCGGAGGGGAGGTTGATATCGCTCTCGGGATAATCCTGCATGCCCGCGGCACAGCGCTGGATCAAAGCCGCGTCAAC
>DNIP01000043.1:17886-18027 GCA_003499325.1 Oscillospiraceae bacterium | reverse complement strand
CCTTGATGATGCCCTCCTTGTCCATATTGTGACCGATGAACACCAGCTTGATCATGCGGTCGCCGTACTTGTCGTCCCAATCGTTTTGCAGCTCGGGATCCTCTTGGAACATTTTGCGGCGGATGTGCGCGGGAGCGGCGG
>DNIP01000043.1:17643-17835 GCA_003499325.1 Oscillospiraceae bacterium | reverse complement strand
GAGCGGCGGCGAGCCACTGGCCGTAGTCGGTGCAGTCCATCTGCTTGCCCGACTGCTCGAACATGATCGCCCAATCCTTGTCCTCCTTGATCCAGAACAGACCCTTGGCGCGGATGACACTCTTCGGGAAGGACGCGAGGAATTTCTCGAATTTATCCTTGGTGAACGGCTGACGGCGATAGTACACAAAGG
>DNIP01000043.1:487-17537 GCA_003499325.1 Oscillospiraceae bacterium | reverse complement strand
ATGATGATGGTGATGATGATGACCACCGTGGTGGTGACCTTCGTGATGGTCGTCATGATGATCGTCATGATGATCGTCGTGATGATCGTCGTGATCGTGGTCATCTTCATCGTGATCATGGTCATGATGATGGTGCTCGTGCTCCTCATGGTCATCTTCGTCATGGTGATTCTCGGACTCAGACTCGCCATCGCGATGGTCAGCGTTCAGCTCCTGCACCCACGCGGCGGAGGAAGCGACCTTGTCAAAGTCGAAGTTGTTGGTGTTGAGGATCTCGCTGATCGCCACGTTGCCGCGGGTGGTCTCGATGATCTTTGCCTCGGGCTGGAGCGCGCGGATGACCTTTTTGATATTGACCAGCTCTTCCTCAGTGACGAGGTCGATCTTGTTGAGGACGATGGTGTTGCAGAACTCGATCTGCTGGATGAGCAGGTTCTCGATATCCTCGTCATCGATATCATCATTCAAGAGAGCGCCGCCGCAGCCGAATTCGCTCGAGAGTCTCGCCGCGTCAACGACGGAAACGACGTTATCCAGACGGCAGAGCTTGGGCAGCCGGGGATCGTTGTAGGAGCCGTCGAGCATGGAGATGGTCTGCGCGATCGGGATAGGCTCGCAGATACCCGAAGCCTCGATCAGAATGTAATCGAACTTCTGCTGTTCGACCAAGCCGAGGATCTGCTCGATCAGGTCGGTCTTGAGGGTACAGCAGATACAGCCGTTCTGGAGCGGTACGAGGTTTTCGTCCTTTTCATTGACGACGCCGCCCTTCTGGATCAGCTCAGCGTCGATATTGACCTCGCCGATATCGTTGACGATGACGGCGACCTTGTAGCCCTCCTGGTTGTTGAGCACGTGATTCAATAATGTCGTTTTGCCCGCGCCGAGATAACCGGTCAGCAGGGTAACGGGAAGAATTTTTCTCATAGCTATCAGTCCTTTGTTTTGAGTTACAATTGTATTATAGCACAATCGCGGGATTTGGCAAGCCGAGGAAATGCCGACTTTTTCAGCGCTGTAACGATCAGTTTTATGATTTTTGCCGACAACGGCGTTTTGCGAAAGAAAAATCTTGAATCGTTTGTAAATTTTCGTCGATTTATCTTGCTTTAAAGAATTATGTCGGTTATAATGAGCTTGCAGAAAAAACACACTTATTGAGATAGGAGTAGCAATATGGCAAATAAAGATTATTATGATGACCATGAGCCGAACGCCATCGAGCGTGACCGCATGGAAAGAAGAGAACAGACCAAGAGAAAGAGCCGTATCTCGAGCATCCTGGTGATCGTCATCGCCGCGGCGGTGATCATCGGCATTATCGTGGCGATTGTCGCCTTAGTCGGCAAGAACAAGAAGCCTGCCGATACCGAGCCCACCACCGTGACCGCGACCATCGCCTCTGAGACAAAGGCAGTTGAAACAACAACCGCTACCACACCGCAGTCGACACAGCCCGCCAGAGACCCCGCGCTCAACAACATCGCTTCCTCGAGCAATGCCGACGCACAGCAGGCGACTCTCCCCGACACCGCATCCTCTTCGGCTTCTTCCGACGCGTCGTCACAGACGGCTTCTTCCTCCGCGGCAGAGGGCGGCTCCCACAGCAGCGGCAATACCCTGCACTACACCGCTACGGGTCAGACCTCCTACGGCTATGACTGGACCTATTCGGGCGGCGGCGGCATCGTCAACGTCAGCTGCAACTACGACTTCAACACCAAGCAGTATGACTTCAACATCACCGGTGTCGCCCCGGGTACCGCGTCCCTGACCCTGTATTACAACACCGCCGACGGCGTACAGCAGCCCGTCAACATGACCGTACAGGTCGACAGTAATTTGAACGTCACCCAAATCGGGTAAAATGATAACGGTTGAGATTACACTACAGCCCCGGACAAGCGCGTCCGGGGCTTTGCAATGACGATCATTCACAAAGAAAACTGATAGCAAAAATGCGTGCCGGTTATCCGACACGCATTAATCTTTTTACTTATTTATTATTGACGGCGGCATACTGCTTTGCCCAGTTGTCAACGAACGCCTCTTTGACCTTCGCCCAGCTTGCGTCGGAGCGATCGGCGTTATAGGCGGCAAGAGCGGTGACGAGCTCCTCGCGGTAGGTGTTGGAATTCGGCTGATAGAGCGTCGCCCAATCCATTTTGTAGCATCCGTTCTTGATCAGCTCGTTCTGCTTTGCCAAAAAGCCGTTATCGGATTTTGCCGCGTTCTTATAGGGCATATTACCGACCTGAGCGACCATCAGGTTGCTCGCCTCTTCATCGGTGACCAGCCACTTCATAAAGTCCATGGTCGCCTTCTGATCATCCTCTTCGATACCGCCGTTGACTGCCCAGAAGTTCTCCGAGCCGCTGTTGAGACCTGCCTTTTCCTCACCCTTAACGCCGCAGTAATACGGGATCATGGTCACGTTCGGCACGGCGGCGGCGAGCTTGGCATAATCCCATGAACCGGTCAGGAAGAACGCCGCCTTCTGTGAGGTGAACTCCTCGGTCGGATTATGACCGCCCTTTGCGAGCTCCTCGGGCTTGGTGACCGCGTTATTGATGCAGAGGTCATAGAGGTTCTTGTAGTTGGGCAGATAAGCGCCGGTGATGGAGGCGGGAGCCTCCTTCCATGTGCCGGAATCCTTCTCCTCATAGTAGTACTCGAGGTTCGCCAGATGTCCGGTGACGCGCCAGGAGGAATCCGCGTCCAAATCAGGGGAACAGAATGCGTCAAAGCCCAGCCAGGACGCGTTCTGATGGATCGATTCCACCACTTTCTTGAGCGTCTCAAAGTTCGTGATCTGATCCACCGTGTAGCCGATCTTTTTGATCAGATCGGGGTTGACGGCGATGCCGTAGCACTCCAGGCAGTACGGGATGGCGAGGATCTTACCCTCCTCGTTTGTCAGGTTATAGGAAGCTGTATTCAGCTCGCTGTAGATGGGAGTGCCCGTCAGATCGAGGATCTCTTCCTTCCACGCGTCCGCGACGTCCTGATTGTTGACGACAAACAGCGTGGGCGGATTCTTGGTATTCATTTCTTCCTGCAGCGCCTGCAGATAGGTGCCGCTCTCGGGCGTTTCAATCTTGACGGAAACGCCAGTTTGTTCCTTATACATTGCCGCCAGCGTGCGGAGGGTCTCATCCAGCTCGGGCTTGAAGTTCAGCCAGTAGACCGAGCCCTTGGCGCCGCCGAACGCGCAGGCTGTCATCGACATGACCAGCATGACGCACATCAACAGTGCGATGATTCTTTTGGATCTCATTTCGCATACTCCTATCATAAGTGAACGGCATGAACGCAGCAAAATGCAGTTTGCTCACTTTGCACAATCCACCTAATATATCAATATAAGTATAATCGAAAGATCGGATAATGTCAACAATAGGGTGACGGGAATAATCCGAACCGTGATTTTGACAGGCATATTTCTGCCTGCTCAATGCTAAAGCCCTCGCGAACATAACAAAACCCCCGCCTCAAAAAGGAAGCGGGGGTAATCGAATCGGATATTATCAATGACCGATCAGAGATCAGAACAGCGTATTACCGCCCTGAGCCTGCTGATAGATCTTCATTGCGTCGTTAGACTGCACTCTGCCGTTGCCGTTAACATCCGCACACTGGAACGCATAACCGGTCAGCGCTTTCGACGCGTCGCCCTGAGAATGCTGGTACGCAAGCATACCGTCGTTGGACTGTACTCTGCCGTTCAGGTTCGTGTCACCGATCGGATTGATCTGAACATCCTGAGTAGTATCGGCGGAAACAGCGACCTCGTACTCGCGGGTCACGTGGTTGCCCTTTGCAACGCTGAGAACGTAGTTGCCTGCGGGAACAGCGTCAAACGCATATGCGGTTTCAGCCTTAACGCCCGTATAGGAAGCGGTTACGGTCACACTGTTGGTGTAGTTGTTATCGGTACCGGTCAGCGTCAGAGTGACGTCATCAACGCCTTCGTTGGTTTTAAAGCTGGTAGCAGTACCGCTGACAGCAAAGCCGGTCGAAACAGGCTCGGAGAGAGCGATCGGCATGGTGAAGTTGGAATTCAGAACCTCGCCATCCTCAACGAAGGAGGTCAGGTCGCGGTCGGAAGAAGCCAGAGTGATCATCTCATTGTTGATCTGAGCCTCGCCGGCAGCCTTGACCTTGTAGTTAGCAATGATCAGAGCGGATTCATCGGAAGTGAACTTGAAGCCGCCGTAAGACGGGATGGAAGCGTTGTAATAAACCGCGCCCATGTCGGGATCCTCAATGGAAGTAGTCCAGTGACCGCTTGCCATTGTCAAATCCTTGGTAACAGGGAACATTGCTTCGAGATCATCGCTTGCAATACCGTCGTCGGCGGTGCACTCGGCAACGAGCTCCAGAACATCATGGGAGTAGAACTGGATGCCGTGAATGGAACCGACCTTACCGTCGTTGATCTGACTAGCGTTCAGGTAAGTATAAGCGGTGATGGTATCGCCTACCGCATAAGTCTCGGTGACAGTCTCTCCGAAAATATTCTTCAGCGTAACGGTAGCAGTCTGGGCTTCGGTACCAGCAGCGCTGAAAGCAATGACAGATACGGAAGCGACCATCAGTACAGCGAGCAAAATGCTCAGAAATTTTCTCATAAGAATTCCTCCTAAAAGTTAATTAATACACGGCGATGCCGCTGCTATCAAACAGCTTCTACCGCAACGCCCGTTTATTTACTCTATTGTAACAAAGATTTTTGAAAAGTGCAATACAAAAATATGAATATTTTCAGAATTCACAATCTTTTTACAAGATTTAATGGGATATTTTTCTATAAAAACAAAAACTTTTCTTTCAAAGCAAAATATTCCGCATTACTGTGTCTTTGAAGAAGCAGAAGAGGCGGTTGTGTTCTTCTCGGAATCCTTGATCCTGCGCGCGACGACAACGAATCTGCCGTCCTCGGTATGGTAATTACAGGTCGAGAGGGTGATCAGCTCGTCGCCGAACTGCGGGGTGATCCCGGTCTCATAGATCGCATTCGCCTTCACATTCCTGACATACTCGTTGAATTTGGTCTCGGAGGTCAGATCCTTATACTTGTAGTAGCAGAAGTGCTCGTCCTCCTCGGATTTTTCATAGATCTTTCCGTAGAATGCCGCCACGACCTCATAGTCGCGGTTTTCATAACGGGTGTCGAAGAATACGGTCTTGTGATCCTGATAATAATCCTTATTCGCGTATTTCGGCAGCTCACCAAACATCGTGCCGTTGTTCATATGATGACCATAGATCAGATAATAATTGCTCACCCGCGGGCATTCGCCGTCGATGAAGAGCATACCGCTGTCGGAATAATTGCCGTAGAAATCACGGTGCAGATAATACTCCGGATCCTCGGGCTTGTACATGACAGGGTAATCGATCTTGGTGTCCTCGATCTTCAGCCAGCCGAAGAAATCGGGGTTCTTGTTATACAGCTCATCATATTTGCGCAGGGAGCCGTCCTCGTTCCTCTCGTCGGTGTCCAAAACCATGTTGGACAGATCGTCAAAGGTCTTTTGCTCATTCCATGCCCTGATCAGCGTGATCAAAAGCATTGTCACGCCGACGATAAAGCCGATGATGAAGATCGACAGGATCACGATGACCGCGGTCTTGCCCTTTTTCTTCTTTGGGGCAGGAGCGGGGGTCTGCACGTTTTTGTCGGTGTAATCCACCGGTACGGCGCGCGCTGCCCGCTGAGGGGCTCCGTTGCTTCTGCCGCGCGAATCACTGCGCGTATACGGTTCGGAATCGGGTCTTGCGTGTCTCACTCTGCTTCCTTCTTCAGGGTAAAGGTCTTGCCGTCGCGGGTCATGGTGAGCGTATCGCCGCTGACGGTATAGTCATATTCAAAGTCGTTGCCGGCGATGGTGTCCATATCAATCCCCAGCTTGCCGTTTTCGGCGCTGTAGAGGAAGGTATAATTATCGACGCCGGTGAGCATGATGCCCCTGCCTTGTCCGTCAAACATATAGGTCGTGCCCTGATCGAGTCTCCATTTACCGAGCAGCTCGGAAACGTTCGCGCCGCCGTTCGGCGCCAGGGTGATATCATGACGGTCGGAGGAGGTCGGCAGAACGCCGTTCTGATAATAAGGCGAGATGTTCGTGGTGCCGTTCTGGGTCTGGGCGCCATTCTTTCCCGAGCCGGAGATCACGCCCGCGCCGTGAATACCGAGGAAGGAGCCGTCGGTGGGCGCAAAGATAAACAGCAGAGAGATCACGATCACAACGCAGAGAACCGCGACGATCGCGATGGTCAGATTTTTCTTCTTTTTCTTATCGGCATCAGACATCGTCTGTGCTGCTCTTGCGGTCGGCTCGTTCTTCTTTTCTTCTGAGGAAGAAGCCGCTCTTTTCGGTGTATAACTCATAGTGCATCAATCCTTTATAAAATAAACTTCCCCCGAACAGCAACTGTCCGCCTGCACGGAAGGCTGCGGGGTAAATGTGAACCGTTTGATCGTCAAAGGGCGCTTACGTCAATCTAATTTCGTCGATATACGGAAGCAATGGTGATAAGTTGTCATTCTGAGGCTGTGCCGAAGAATCTTAACGTGCAGCGTTTCCTTGATTCATCAACCCTGTTAGGTATAATCAATAGGATAAAGAGCACTGTAAGATCCTTCGCCGGACACAT
This sequence comes from Oscillospiraceae bacterium, assembly GCA_003499325.1. GTDB lineage: Bacteria > Bacillota > Clostridia > Oscillospirales > Acutalibacteraceae > Ruminococcoides. The sequence continues at coordinate 10,877 of DNIP01000043.1, read as the reverse complement.
GTCCGCTCAGGATGACAGCCTCGCTAAAAGGCTACAGAAAGATGACTCAATTAGATTCACGTCAAAGGGCACTGCCCCGTGACTTGAATGATACCGCTCGCGCGGCAGGTGTTTTCGGTATTCAGTCTTTAAAGAAAGGAGAAAGACAGCTTGTCCCTTTAAAAACTCAATACCAAAAACATCAGGGCGACGGCGGTAACCCGTCGCCGCCCGTTAGTTTAGGGTTAGCGAATATTATTTAGTGAATATTCCCTTACGCTTTGCAGTGTACAGAACACCTACAACACCTGCCATGGAAGCCAGAGTGATGATCAGCCAGAGATACAGGTTGGAAGCATCACCGGTCTTCGGGGAGGAAGAGGAGTCCTTAGTAGCGGAATCCTTAGTAGCGGAATCCTTGGTTGCGGAATCCTTAGTAGCGGAATCCGCGGTAGCGCCCTTGTCGTCTGCCTCGGTGGGCACAACAACCTCAGTGGGCTCTACAATCTCGGTGGGCTCTACAATCTCAGTGGGCTCTACAATCTCAGTGGGAGCCGGAGCCTCAGTGGGCTCTACAATCTCAGTGGGAGCCTCAGTCGGAGCCGGAGCCTCGGTGGGAGCCGGAGCCTCAGTGGGAACCGGAGCCTCGGTCGGAACCGGAGCCTCGGTCGGAACCGGAGCCTCGGTGGGTGCCTCGGTCGGAGCCGGAGCCTCAGTCGGAGCCTCTGTAGGTACGATCTTCGGGATAATGAGATCAGCCATTGTTACTTCGACAGTACCGGTGCCATCAGAGAACAGCTTGCCGCAGGAGGGATCGACGCAAACATAGTGAGCTTTTACGCCGTCAGCCTCGGTAGTAGCGGGAACCTCGGGAACAAACTGGAGCTCGTGTACGTGAGGAGCAGCAGTGGGCTCGGGAGCGGTAGTGGGCTCGGGAGCGGTAGTGGGCTCAGGAGCGGTAGTGGGCTCGGGAGCGGTAGTGGGCTCGGGAGCAGTAGTGGGCTCGGGAGCGGTAGTGGGCTCAGCGCCGCCGACAGTAATGGTAGCGGGAACGAAGGTTAAACCTACGTCATCGCCATCTGCATTCCATGCATAGTTGTCATATTCGGCATCCAGATCAAATGTCATAGTGCCGGAAGCGTCGTCTGCGAGTGTTACGGTGAATGTACCGAGTTCAACATCCACATCGGTATGACCTGCGGTATTCGCCATAGAGGTGAATCTCGGATAACCGCCGGCATTGTTCATATCAGCCAGAAGAATTCCGAGTTTACCTGCCAGACCCTCAGTGGTGGTGACAGACTTCAGTGTCCAGTGCTCAGGCTTGAGCTGGAACTCAACGGAACCGATGTTGTCCATCGGTGCGAGGGTGAGAGTAAAGGTAACATCATCACCCGGTTTTGCTTCTGTTTTATCTGCGGTTAATGTCACCGTTGCGTTAGTCGCAGCGTTTACCGGTACGGCCAATACCAGCAGAGACGCAACCAGCATTAAACAAAGCAAGATAGATAAGATTCGCTTGTTCATGACCAAGCTCCTTTCATAAATTTGCGGGAAAAGTTTCATCCAAGCGTCATGGATTCCCACAATCCGCCGACGCCGGGGATAGATTCCCTCTATCCAGGGTGTGGGATTTACCGCGTGACTGTTTTCTTACAGACCCGACGGTGATGTATTTCAAATTTTGCCGTCCACCTAAAGACAGACCGTCAAAATATGAAATCAGGGGTTGTCCAAGTTCACTGCCGGTGGCCGTAAAGCACATGGGAATGGGCTTACCGAATCAGGTCGCTTATACGAGTTTCATTATAAACTTTCGAAAAGGGGATGTCAATAGAATATTTTACAAAATCCTATAAATAATCGCCGATAAACAATTACATTTTTGCAATAAAATGTACAACTTCGACAAATAAAAAAAGGCTTTGTCGGAATTGACTAAAAGAGTTCGTTTTTTTGTGAATGGTTTTCAGCAGGGTGACAACGTCGCTTTTTCGTCCTTTCCGCCGTTATACAAAGCAATCGTACCGCTATCTGCTATGCCAAATATCGCTTAACCAATTTCTAATTTGATAATCTTTCAGTGAAGCTGTCATCCTGAGCGGACACGCGTGTCCGGCGAAGGATCTTACAGTGCTCTTTATCTGATCGATCACACCTATTAAGTGTGATGAATCATAAAAACCTGCACGTTAAGATTCTTCGGCGCAGCCTCAGAATGACAACTTATCACCTTTGTTTCGAACTATTGACGAGATAAGTTTCACATGTACCTATTATATAGAGCGGCTTGCCGCAGCGTCGGGTTCCGTAATCCTCCCGTCACTATGATTGGCATTATTTGGTATTTCATTCAATCGGGCTCACGTCTTTTTCTCACAGATGACGAGATAGCGGTCGAAGGTATCGGGGCTGCCCGCGTAGATACAGGTGATCAGCGTGAGGAGCTGCCTGTCCTTTTGGATATAGATATCCGCGGTCTCGTCCTCGGTCACGACCTTATAATCGATCACCTGATAATCGATATCCTCCCAGTAGTTGTGGATGGACACCGTGTCCCCTATCTCCAGCTTACGGATATTGTCGAAGAAGATCCTGCCGATATAATCGGTATGGCCGGCGATGGCGACATTGGTATTGGTCTGATCGACAGGCAGAGAGGTGCCCGACAGATGCGCCGCGCCGTATGCCATGACGTCCTCGCTCGCGCCCAGATACACGGGCAGATAGAGGTTGATCGCGTCGGCGCTGAGATAGCAGTAGACGCTCGACAGTCCGTAATCGCTCATTCTAAGAGCGGGGGTGGCGTAGTTCGTGGTATCCACCGTGCCCTGATGGTCGATCAGCCCCGTGTTATACGCCAAACTGTCGCGGCGGAGCGCGTCGAGATCATAGCGGAACACGACGGGGGAATCCGAATAGCGGATGCCCTCCTCGGTGATAACGTAGCCCTCTTCATCGACCTCGCCCTTCTCCCGCGCCTCCTTGAAGCTCTTGGCGGTAACGCCGGGGATGCTTTGATCGGAGGTGCTGCCGTCCGCATCGGATGGGACGATATGACGGCGGACAGTGTTGAAATGATCGATCGTCGCGTTGGCGCGCTGCTGCCCGAAAAAGTTCGACACCGTCGGGAAAAGCAGGAATCCCAAGCCTGCCAACAACAGGATCACGGCGACGGTCATAGTAACCTTTTGCCATGTCTTCCACTTTTTCTTTGGCTGATTACCCTTATCCATCGCGATCACCGTCCTTTGCAGCACGCTCCCTGAGCTTCTTTTTATGCAGTCGCAGGATGACGAACACCACGCCGCCGACAAACAGCAGGAACACCGCGATCACAATGCCCGCAGTCACAAACGGGATCTTGTAGCCGAGGAAGAAGAAATAATCGTTGCCCGTTGATACGGACGCCACGTCGCCGGGATCCTGATCCGCCACACGTGTACCGCGCACGAGCAGTCGGTGCGTGTTGATGGTGTAAGGCGTACAGGTCAACAGGGTGACCAGATCCCTGCCCTCTTCGACATACAGATCCTTGGTATTATCGGGCAGGACGACCTTGATCTGATCCACCTGATAGGTCAGCACACGGTCGAGCACGTGGATATAGAAATAGTCGCCCTCCTTCATATCGGTGAGATAGTCAAAGAAGGTCTCGGTCGGAAAAGCGGAGTGAGCGGATATCACGCTGTGGGTATTCTTGCCGCCGATCGGAAAAGCGGTATTATCCAGATGACCCGCTCCGCGCTCGAGCACCTCGGTGGAGACGCCGTGGTAGATAGGCAGGTAGACGTTGATCTTCGGGATATCGATGAAGCCGATCAGGCCGTTGGCGCCGGCGTTGAAGGTCTCTTCATAATGCGCGCCGATCGATTCATATGCTTCTTCGTCAAAGGGGTCGGTCAGGATGACCGTGTTGAGCAGGCTTTTGTTATAAGCCTCCGCCTCGGCAAAGAGCTTTTCGAGCTCTTCGGGCTCCATTTCCTGCGCCTTTTGCGCCTCGACCCTCGCCTCATTGCGGATACCGATATTGTTGATGACAGCGCTGATCAGCGGATAGGTCAAAACGCCCAAGCCGATCAGGAATATCAAAATGATGGCAATAATGGGTAAATAGCGTTTCATAAAAACGTCCTTTTGGGTTATTCTCGTATTATTATAGTATAAAACGGGATCAAAAGCAATGAACGAAATGTTAAATAAGACGTTGATCTGATTTGACTGTTTTTACAGCTATGACAAAAGCAGGACGTTGATTAGCCTTCCTTTGGGAAAGTGACTGCTCATTTAATAATAAACTTTTTCGACAAACCGAAACCTCCGCGAAGGGAAGGCTTTTTAATACATACAAAAAGGGAGCCCTTGCGGACTCCCTCAGAGTTAGATTAATGACAAATTATTTTGCGGAGCTCTTCTTCTTCATCACGATAACGAAGAGAGCAGCAGCGAGCAGTACGAGGCTGCCGCCGATGATGGTGAACATCATGGTGCCGTTGCCGCCGGTGTTGGGCAGCTTAGCCTTGGTATCTTCGATAACTACGGTCTTATCTGCATCGCCGGGCAGAACAACTGTCTGCGGAGTGCTGTTGAGGTTGTAGCCATCGGGAGCGCCGGTCTCCTTAACAATGTAAGTGCCTGCTGCGAGGTACTTATCGAAGGTGACCTTACCCTCGTTGCCGGATGTAGTACCGGAAGTGATCTTGGTGGTGCCGTCTGCCTTGTACAGGGTGAAGGTAGCGCCGGTAAGCGGAGCCCCGGTATTAGCGTCGATCTTCTGTGCGGTGATCTTGTAGGTCTTTGCGTTAACGGTGTTGCCGGGGATAGTCTTGGTATCGGAACCGTTGCTGTAGATCAGACCGTCGGTGTTGGGGATGTTGGTGTTGACGGGAGCGTCGGAAGCCAGCTTGGTGGTGTAGGTAACGACAACCTTGTTATCGGTAGCGTAGAAAGCGTCCTTATCCAGCTCAGTTGCCCTGATGGATACGCCGAAGGTAGCGCCGCCGATGTCGGTGGTTACCTTATCATAAGCAAGATCAGTAGTGTCGGAGCCGTTCTTCAGAACAACGCTTGTGATGTTGATGCTCTCTTCTCTCTTGTCAAGACCGGTGCCCATGGTATCGGTGATGATGTAGGACGTCAGCTTGTTGGCAGTGGAACCGGTAACATCTGCGGTCAGAACATAGGTGATGGTATCATCGGAGCCGAAGGTCTGGTCATTTTTGGTCAGGCTGCCGTCGATGGAGAAATCCTTCTCAACGCCGGGCTCGCCCAGTTCTTTGATCTTGCCGTTCTGATCATAGTCGATGGTCAGGCTGTTCTTGGTCTGAGTACCATCCTTGTAAGGAAGAACAACGATGGATTCCTGCTGGATCTCCTTGTTGTTGACAGGAACATCGGTGCACTTTACATAGTAAATACCTGCGCCAACGTTGTAGGTCTTTTCGGTAGAGGTTGCGGAAGAAACAAACTTGTCAGCAAGACCGCTGCCGAGACCGGTGGAGTTCTTGCAGGCGTCGAGCAGATTAGCAGTGCTGTCGGTGCTGGTAAGGATCGCAGCCTGTACTGTGGTATCGGTAACGTTGGAGGTGGCCTCGTATTTGCCGGTTGACGTGTCCAGCGTAGCCAGAGGATAAACGGTAAACTCATAGCCGGGCTTGGTCGTCTTTAAGGTAAAGGAATAGTCAGCAGCGGAAACTGCGGGGATCATCATCATAGCGATCAGAAGAACCGCTACAGCGACAGAGAGGATTCTCTTAACAGATTTCATGTTTTTAAATCTCCTTTTCATGAAAATTAAGTTATCTCTTATACAGCGCGCTCTTTCAAAGCACAGCGCTGCAATCATTGATTATTTTGCGGCGTGCTTCGCCGTTTTACGTTTCGTCGATCTCTTGGTATAGATCACATAACCGCCCAGGGACAGAACGCCCAGCACAGCCACCAGACTACCGATGATCTTGAACATCATCATGCCGGAGCCTGCCGTGTTCGGAGCTTTCAGAACACCGTTGACATAGTCATAGGTGAGGTGATACTTCATCTCATGGGTTCTCTGATCCTCCATCGGGAACGAGAAGACATGCACGGTCTTGTTGAGGTTGTACTTTGCGTCCGGCTGACCGGTTACATACGCGTTGGAGACATTCGACTCGATCATCACATACTGCTGATACTCGGGATGCTTATACTCGGGAGCGTAAGAAGTCTGATAGCCGGGCTTGTAGATCGGCAGATCCACGATCTCAGCGACGCCGTCATCAAAATGGTATTTGGGACCTGTGCCCGTTCCGTACGGAGCCTCGCCGAGCGCCAGAACCTTTTCATACTTTGCTTCTTCACCGGACGTTCTATTGAGTTCATCAACAAAATCATCGCTGACCGGGTAGACATCAAAGACAACATTGTTGACCTTCTGATTGCTCTGGTTGGTCTTGTTGATCGTGATCGAGCCCTTTTGGGTCTGGTTGAGGAAAACAATACCCATCGGATCGATCTTGTCGTTGCTGAAGTCGGCGGAGGACATCGTGTGACGCCTCACACCATCATCCTCATACTGAGAATACTCGTAATAGACGGGAGCGTCGGCAACCAGCTGGAAGTCCCCATTTCTTACGGTGATGGATACCAGATAGTCGGGCTGATTGTTATAGATATCGGAGCTGTAGGTAGCGCCTGTGATGCTCGACATATCCTCATAGACATGATAGCGATAAACGCCGGGCTCGGTGAAGTTCATCTCACTGAAGGAGAACGCGCCGTTGGTGACGGTGTTGGTCGTCTCATGAGTCAAAGAAGTATCTTTGACATCGGACGGATCACCGGAGAAGCGCGGAACGCCCTCGAGAACGAAGGTGAACAGATCGCCGTCATAGTAGGCGTCATCGAACTTCTTTTTGCCGGAGATCGTCGCCTTAGTGGGCTCCTTCGGCGTATTGGTAACAATGATGTTGCCGGAGCTGGTGCCTACGATATAGGGCGAGTAGTTGTAGGAAGCGGTGTAGTTTGCATCGCGTTCCTCTTCAACATAGACGCGTGTACCGACAGGCACGCCGGAGATGGTGACGGTCTTGTTGTGCTTCAACATGACCTTTTCACCGTTTGCAAAGTCGATCGTACCATCGCTTGTCACCAGCTTATAGGCAGTGGGTGTCATATCGGAGGTGAACTGTAAGAGGATCTTCGCCGGGAACTCGTCGTCCTTCCTATTATCCGGGAGCGTATCGTAATTCTGAACCGTCTTGGTAACGCTGACGTCGGTGACCCGAGGCGTGTTCACGTAATCGACCTGCAGCTCAGCGTAATCGTACTTATCGCCGGACTCGTTGATGATCGTTTGCTCATCGGTACTGGTAGTAACATCGTTACTGGTAACGCCGGTGCCCTGTGACAGCAGCTTACGCGGATTACTGGTGTTATCGTAATACTTCCACGAGGTATCATAGGTCAGATAGGTGTTGAACGGAGCATGCTGCCGCACCTTGACCTTTGAATCGATGGGAAGGACGGAGTTCGAAATATCCGCGCGTCCGCCGTCACCCAGCGCAAAGTCCTTGTAGAAGGGATCGGAGATCTGGGAGCCGCTCTCAAGAGGATTGAATCCGAACTGAGAAAGCTGCGCGACGACATCCTTCAAACCATCGTTAACGTACGCGGTGTCGATCTCCTCGGTAACGATGAAGTTGTTGCCCAGAGGCGTCATGGTGAATTCCATCTTACAGTTACTCTCGATCAGACCGCGCTCCATGTAGAATACCGTCATGGTGTAGGTCTGGGAGTAATCGAAGGTGAAGTTCTTGACAGCGGAAGCACCGGAGGTACCGGTCTTATCTACCGTCGCCTGGAGGGTATGGAAGTTGACTTTACCGTGGCTCTCCTTGTGGTCGCCACCCATGTCGAGGACGAGCTGAGAGTTGCCCGACTCATCGGTGATGTACATCCACAGGTCATCGTCACCGGTAAAGTCGAAGTAGACCGGGTCGTTTTCGGTGTTGACGCCGGCTGCCTCATCGGGAGCCGGAACACGGAACTTCATCTGTGTCTTGATACCGAAGCCGTAGTTCAGGTTCTCATTGGCATTGGTCTTTGTACCCTTATAGTTGTTGGATGCGTTGTTGAAGGGGAAGATACCGTAGCCGGAGGCTGTGTTATACATGAATCGGCTCAGACCGTCCTTTACACCGTAGGTAGTGCCCGCACCGTAGTTGACGCCGGTGGGATAAGTCGCGGAACCATCACTCGCCCATGTGAAATAGACGTTGTCGGTCGCGTTCTTGGAGTTAAAGGTATACTTTTTGTAGTCTTTGCCGGGGACGTCAGTTACCTTAAAGGGGAAGGAACTGTTGACGACCTTGGCATATCCGCTCAACGGACCGCTTTCGGACGCGTTGAAGTACGGAGCCTGTTGTCCGTTCGGGAGCAAGAGATTGCCGTTGCTGTCAAGCGAGCTGTTCACCAAGCCCTGATAGCTCGTGTACATGTCATGGACATGCGGAACACTGCTGTCCCACGACTTGTCCGAGTTGTTCGCGATATGCGAAAAACGGGTGACATTATAGGAGTTGGTCGCTTCACGGTAGCCGTAGCTGTCGGAGCCGCCCTGATGATGGGACGATTCCTTGTACGCGTCGTTGGTATCGGTAAAGTTACCGAAGTACAGCGGCTGAGACCAGTTGGACTGAGAATCCGCCTGTGCCTTGACGACCTCACGGTTGAACGCATAGAACGGATACCACTCGTCGACTGCGCCGCCGAAGTTCTTGGTACCGGCTTGAACCGGCTTGAGCCACTGGGTGTTTGCGAGCTCTTCATCCGACAGATAGTCGAAGTAGGTCGCGTTTGCCCAGAACAGGTTCGACGCGGTGTTCGCGCTGTTGCTGGTGTTGACGGGAGCGGTATACGTCATTTGGCTCGTATCGCCGCCGCCACCGCCGCCGCTGCCGTTTCCGGTAACTTTAACGTAGTTCTTGCCGTTCTTTACAGACAGAGTGAAGGTGGCCGCAGTTGAGCCTGCCGGCAGGTTGACCGACATATTCACGCCCTTGTCCCAAGACATCTCAGCTTCGGTGTTATGACCGATATCCTGATAGTCATCCGGATTAGAGGTACTTTCGCCAACACCGCACCATTTCTGACCGCCTTCTTCGGCGACCATCTTGAACTTGATGCTGGTAGTTGTAACAGGAATCGTGACAGATCCGCCCGAACCGCTGTTGATCTTATTCGCAGAGGTCGCGGTGTTCGTCCACCCGTTGAAGTTACCGGATACAAACCAGTAGCTGATCGCGGCGCTCGTCGAAAGCGAGGTCGTCGTGATCACGACCGCAAAGGTAGACAAAATCAACAGTGCCGCCAAAACAACAGATAGCGTACGCTTGCCAAAACCGAACGAACGGTTTTGCTTTTTTGTCATTAATCGTATCTCCTTTCTTTCAAAATGATTTGATAAATACTCAAAACAACATAAAAAGCTATTCTGATTATTTTCCCTTACATTATATACAAATCGTTTTGCGCTATTTTTCTTAATTAGAATAAATACGCTTAAAATTTTGTAATCATTTATATTTTATCACAATAAACAAAGAATGCTTTTATTACATTTGGCTGATTATTCAAATTGTTCTAAACTTCTGTATATATATGGTATGATCGACGGCTCGCCGTTCTTTCACGGATAAATATACACGGAATATGCGACGTCATTCTATACAGCATACCTATCTATAGAAAAAGCCCGCTGCAAAAGAGAGCTTTTGCAGCGGGCTGCCCCATCAGGGGACTTGATTCAGTGATAAGCTATTTCGGTTATCCTGTATAACGGATCACTGTTTTCCGATATGAACGTTTTCGGGAATGGGAAGATGCGTAATGTAACGCTGGAGGAATGTTGTATCCTTAGCGGTAATAAAGCCGTCACCGTCAACGTCGCATACTTCTTCCGCGACGCCCAGTTCACTGGTATGGATCAGGTAGCGCTGGATCAAGGTAACATCCTTAACGGTAACTACACCGTCACCGTCAGCGTCACCGTAAATGACCACGGGAGGTTCGGTGGGCTGATCTGCATGAATAGTCACATAGATCACATTGTAGAACCAGTCGTCACCGCCGTCATACTTCGGACGGAAGTAGATGTCATACTTACCGTCAGCCTCGATCTCGCCGTTCAGTCCGTAGTTGTTATCCGAACCGTCCGGGAACCAATCCTTCGCGGTCACGCCATCCTCGGAATAAACAACCTTGAACTCGGAAGTCGTCGTCAGATCCATCGAAATGGTGTACTCGTCGGTTTCGGCCGCGTCGTTCTTGCTGAGCTTGTTCGCTGCAGAGACCGTCCAATCGGACATGCTGCCGACTACATAGTAGCCTTCGCCGCCGACAGCCTCAGTGGGCTCGGGAGCAGTGGTGGGCT
>DNIP01000043.1:0-425 GCA_003499325.1 Oscillospiraceae bacterium | reverse complement strand
GGGCTCGGGAGCAGTGGTGGGCTCGACGGTAGTGGGAGCGGGAGTCTCCATCGCCGCGTAGATCACGCCGTTGAACCAACCCTCACCGCCGTCAGCGTTCGGACGGAAGTAAACGGTGTAGGTGCCGTTTGCGGCGATCTCATCATGCTGACCGTAGTTATTATCCATGCCGGACGGATACCAAATGATGTTGACGCCGTCGATCTTGACAATCTTGAACTCAGAATCAGTAGTGAGGTCAACTGTGATCATGTATTCCTCAGTATCTGCCGCTGTGTTCTTGGTCAGGTTGTAAGCGTCGTCAACCGCCCAAGCGTTCATATTGCCGACCAGATAGAAGTCACTGTCGGTAACAGGAGCGGTAGTGGGCTCTACGGTGGGCTCTACTACGGTGGTGGGCTCCTCAGTGGGCTCAACCGGTGTGA
>DNIP01000024.1:1209-8850 GCA_003499325.1 Oscillospiraceae bacterium | reverse complement strand
AAATCAGGGTTTCTCCCTTCGGTCGATCAATTGATACAATTCCTCAGTCACCGTTCGGTGACAGCTCCTTTTCCCAAAAGGAGCCTTGGAAATCGGCTACTAATTATTTATTCTATACTTTTTCGACAAGCTGAGAGCCCATCCTCGCGGATGGGCTCTGATCATTTGTTATCAGTTTTCAAGATCGGGGTTGTAGTTGTAATACTTACACCAATCGCCGTTGTTCTTGCCAACCAGATCATCTTGAATAACGACCCAGATCTCGGGATAATCGTCATAGGAGATACCGACGTTCTGACCGTCGACTACACCGTAGTCCTTGGTCTGCGGATTGCCGTTATTGCTGATGATGAAATAGTAGTTCAAGCCGCCGGGGATCGGGAAGGTCACATCATACCAGCCGTTTTCATCGGGATTGGACAGCTGCAGACCCGGCCAGCCATCGTAGCAGTTGATCGCCTGACCTGAGCCGTCATATGCCCATGCCCAGAGGTTGGGCGCCCAGGTCTGATCGCCGCTGTGCTTGACGTGCATCTTGGGGCTCGCGACGCTGTAGGAATACCAGTAGTTAACAGTAATCTTCTTGTTGACGATACCGGATGCGTTAGCAGGCATCTCGTCGAGCTTATAGTATGCGATCGTCTGCGGAGAGGTGGTGTACTCCTGACCGTAGCGATACTTCTCAACCTTTGCGGTCGCGAGCGACTTAACAGTACCGTCATCCTGTCTTCCGATATAGCGGGTGGTGACAGTATAGGTAGGAGCGATCAAATTGGCAAGATAGCGCTGGAGCAGCGTGACATCGGTGATATCGGTGATACCGTTCTGATCATAATCGCCGCACCTGATCTGATCATCGCTCAGCTCTTTCATGCCTACGAGATATCTCTGCAGTACGGTTGCATCAAGCAGAGAAACAACACCGTCGCCGTTGACGTCGCCCTGAGGAGCACGGAATCTCTCGGGAACATAATCAACATATTTGAAGGTAACGGTTTGCGGCTCGGCGGTAAAGGTACCGGTGGTGCTGCCTTCAACGGAGTTGAGCTCATATTCCATCGGGATGGAACCGTCAGGCTCTACGGAGTAACCCTCGCCGGGCTTGCCGATCAGCGTGTTGGTAGAGAGAACCTCACCGGTCTTTTCGTGTACACTATTAATGGTCAGGGTGGAGAAGTCAGAAGAAATCGCGCACTCTTCGAAGCTCGCCTTATCAACCGCGATCAAAGCGGAATAAGCGGGTACGGTAAAGGTTCTGCCCTTGACCTCGCCGAGGCTCTGAACGCCCGCGACCTGATCGTTGGCGACGATGACCCACTCGGAATCATCGGTAACGCCGGAGGTAGCCTTGGTGAATCTGTAATTCTTCTCAACATTGGTGCCGTTATAGATAACAGCAATCTTGCTCCATTCGCCCTCGGTCTGGTTATCGATCGTGTAGGCGATCGGGTTCACGGAGCCGGTAGAGGAAGTATCGAAATTATACTTATAATTACCGCCGTCAGCCTCTGTGACACTGGCGGTAAAGGGAGAGAACGCCTTTCTCAGCTCGAACAGACCCCTGTAGTAGGATACGATATCGGCGTTGGTCTTTAAGAGCGACCAGTCGATCATGTTCAGGGTAGCCGCGCTCTTGTAGGAGTTCTCGTCGCCGTCCTTAGATCGACCCATCTCCTCACCCGCGAGCAGGAAGTCCATGCCCTGAGAGGAGCTGATGATCGCGCCGGTCAGCTTATTCTGCTTGACAACGTCCGCAAAACGCTGACGGTAGTTCGCAATCGTGCCGGCCTGATCAACATAAGCGAGCTTATCATAGAGGGTGTAGTTATCGTGGCAGGAAGCATAGGTCAGACACTGCTCGGGAGTGACTGCGTGCCATCTTGCCTTACCGACGGTGTTCGCGCGGATACCGAAGTTGATGCCGGGCGCGGCAGTCTTGACATTCTGTACAAAACCGCCCTCTTCCTTATGGAAGACATTACCCTTGATCGCATCGCGGATCTGGTCGTTGAAGAAGCCGATACGGGTAGAGAGCTTTGTGGAATTGCCCTGCGTGGTCATGAAGGTCTCGGTGCCCGCACAGGTGGTGGGATCGTAAACGGTGTCGCCTGCCCAGCCTTCGCCGTACATGACGATACGGGGATCGATCTCATCCATGTCGGCACGAACCATGTTCATGGTCTCGCCGTCATGTACGCCCATCAGGTCGAAACGATAGCCGTCGATGTGGTATTCTTCTGTCCAGTACTTAAGCATTTCACGCATATACTTGCGATACATCGCGCGCTCGGAAGCGGTGTCGTTGCCGCAGCCGGACTGCTGGCTGTAGCCGCCGTCGGCCGCCATACGATAATAGTATTCGGGGACTGCCGCCGTGAAGCAGGAGTCAACGGAATAGGTGTGGTTGTAAACAACGTCCATGATGACGCCGATGCCCGCTTCGTGGAGCGCCTTGATCATCTGCTTGCACTCGTTGATACGAACATTACCATCATAGGGGTTCGAGGAATAGGAACCCTCGGGAACGCCGTAGTTCTTGGGATCATAGCCCCAGTTGAACTGAGTGGGATCACCGGACTCGTCGATGGTCGCAAAGTCATACATCGGGTTGATCTGAACATGGGTAACGCCCAGGCTCTTTAAGTAATCGATACCGGTGGAGATCACGCCCTCGTTGTCGAGGGTGGTGCCGGTCTCGGTGAAGCCGAGGAACTTACCGCGGTTCGCGTCACTGACGCCGGAATTCGGAGCATAAGAGAAGTCCTTGACATGAACCTCCCAGATGATCGCGTCGGTCTGCTCGTCAGTGAAAACGTGGTTGTCGCTATCCCAGCCCTCGGGGTCGGTGTTCTTCAGATCGACAACCATGGAACGATCGCCGTTGACGCCGACAGCATAGGAATAGACGTCCTGGGTTTCGACTGTTTTGGTGGCGGTTGATTTGTAAATGTGGTTAGGGTTAGTGATGGAGTAGGTGTAGTAGGTGTTGACGATGTCACCATCAACGGTGGTCGTCCATACGCCTGTCCACTTTTCGCCGTCCATCAGCTTTTCCATCTCGACAGTGCCGAGATCCTGTGCGCCTTCTTCGTCATCGGAGCCGGTCGCATAACGGTTGAGCTTGACCTCAGTCGCCAGCGGCGCCCAGACTCTGAATGTGGTGGACTCAGGGGTGTAGAGAGCGCCCAGCTCACCGTCATAGGCATATTCTGCGTCCAGCGCCATAGCTGCTTCGCTGTAGGGATTGGCAGCGGCAGCAGAGGTGGAGACCATCGCTACGGATACCATCGATACAACGAGCATCACGCACAGAAGCAGAGATATGATTCTTCTTGTTTTTTTCATGCATTTTCCTCCTTTTTAAAATGTTTAATGAAAAAAAACATTCAACAAATTTATATCACAAATGCGATTTACCGCATTTGTCACATCCGACAATCAATCCTCGATCTTGATCGACATCATCTTATTCTTCTTCGTGATACGGCGGATCAGGATCACCGCGACGACGATAAGCGCTATGATTCCAACGAACACGAGGATAATGGTCAGAAGATTGTTCTTGACCGTGAGCCAGAACGCGCGCCGGGGATTCTGATAATAAACGAGGACATTCAGCTCGTTCTCGGAGAATACGGCGTTCTCGTTGGAGATATCGTAGTATTTGTAGCCGTCGAACTCCATATCCTCGATCTCGAGCTTGTCGCCCTCGACCCCTCGGTAGGATTTCTGCGACAGGATAGTGCCGTCATCCGCCAGATAGATCACGTTGGCGGGACAGGTGTATTCATCCTTGGCTTCAACCTTTTCCGCCTCTTTATAATAGTAGACGACCTCGATCGGCTCCTTGGTGTACAGACCGGCGCCGTTCACGGGCAGGTTATCCAGATCGAGCGCATAGCCCTTGATCCCGGGGATCGCGGGGGTGTAATACTGCTGACCGACGCGGTTCGTCATCACGACGGTATTGGCAAGCACCTTGCTGTCGGGGTTGAGGAACTTGATCGTGACGGTGGAATACTCGCCCTTGTACGCGGTACAGCTGACGTCAATGATCTGGAACGCCTTGGTGAAGGTGCCGTTCAACGCGGAATCGGAGGTGATATTGTAATTGAACAAAATCTCGGACGGCGTAGCCGCTACGTAGGTCTCGTTCATTTTGCCTGTCAGGCGTTCCTCGCACACCACGGCGCCGTCATTCGCCTTGTCCTTATAGCGGATATAAAGCAGACATTCAGGCGCTTCCTGCTCAATAGCGGCAAAGCTGTCGGCGTCCGCCAGCACATATGCAGAGGTCGCGGGAACGTTGACGGTGCCGCTCGCCTCGCCGAGGCTCGTCAAGCCCGCGCGCTGATCATCCGCTAAGATGACCCACTTGCCGTCGGGCAGGGATACGGTAGCCGCCTTTGCGTTATCGCCGTTGAGCGCGACGACAACAGAGGGCATGTCGCTGCCTGTGATAGAATACGCGATCGTATTCTTGGAGGTGCTGTCGAGATAATCGACCGTTGTCCGTTCGCCGAGCCCGTCACGCAGGGTGGGGATCGCCTTGCGGATGCTGATCAGCCCTTTGTAATAATCGGTCATCGAAGTGAAGCGATAGCGCGAGAACCAGTCGATCTGATTGATCTCGAGAGAGGAGCGATAGGAGTTTTCATCCCCCTGCTTGGTTCTGCCGAGCTCCTCACCCGCGAGCATAAAGGGTACGCCGCGCGACATCAGCACCGTCGCCGCGGACAGCTGATTCATCTTCAAGAGATTCTCACGGCGCTGCGTATATTTTCCGTCATCATAGACGGACGAGGTCAGCTTATCGTAGAGGGTCAGGTTATCGTGGCAGGAGGCGTAGTTGACGCACTGCGCGGGGATAGACGCCCATCCCTTGCCGACGCCCTCAATCGCGTCGCGCACACCGCCCTTGGAGGAGCCCTCCTGCACAAAGCCCTTGCCCGCCGCCTCAAAGTTCGCGCCCTTGATCGCGTCACGGCCGCTGTCGTTGAAGGCGCCGATCCGCTTACTGAGCTGATCCATGTTATCCTGATTCGCCAGCGTGACATTAGCGGGGACGGCAGTTTTCAGGTTCCACGCCTCTCCGTACATGATGATGTGCTCACCGTCAGGTAAAGCGTCCAGATCCTTGCGGATGCCGTTCATGGTTTCGACGTCCATCAAGCCCATCAAATCAAAGCGGAAGCCGTCGATATGGTATTCATCCGCCCAGTAGGCGACGGATTCACGAATAAACTTGCGCGCCATGTAACGCTCGGTAGCGACGTCATTGCCGCAGCCGGAGCCGTTCGACCATGTGCCGTCCTCATTGATACGATAGTAATAGTACGGCGCGATCTGATTGAAGAACGAATCCTCGGATTCGTAGGTGTGGTTATAGACAACGTCCATGATAACGCCGATGCCGGCTTCATGGAGCGCCTTTATCATCTCTTTACACTCCTGTATCCGGACTCTGCCGTCGTAGGGATCTGAGGAATAGGAGCCCTCGGGAGCATTGTAGTTCTTGGGATCATAGCCCCAGTTATACTGATCGTCGATGCTTTCCGCTTCATCGATGGACGCGAAATCATAGAAGGGATTGATCTGGACATAATTCACGCCCAGCTCCTTGAGGTAGCTCACGCAGGTGGACACACTGCCCTCCTGTCCGTTGAGCTTGGTATCCTTCTCAGTGAAGGCGAGGAACTTGCCGCGGTTCTTTTCGCTTACGCCCGAATTTTCAGCTGCAGAAAAATCGCGTACGCTGACCTCCCAGACGATCGCGTCGGATGCTTCGCTGACGCGCCGGAAGCTGTCATCCGACCAACCCTCGGGGTCGGTATCGCTCAGATCAACGATCATGCCGCGATCGCCGTTCACGCCGACCGCCTTGGCGTAGGGATCGACCACCTCATGGGTCACTTCACCGATCGTCACCTTATAGGTATAGTACATATTCTTAAAGTCGCCCTCGAGTGTGACGTACCATGTGCCGACGGATTTGGATAGGGTCATCGGCTTGACGGCGATGTTATTGAAGCCCTCCTCCTTGTCGGAGCCCGTCTTATAGATACACACCTTGACGTCGTCCGCCGTAGGCGCCCAGAGCTTGAAGGTAGTGTAATCCTCGGTGTAGGTCGCGCCGAGGTCGGAATCGCGATAGACCGTTTCATCCAGCTTTGCCGCATATTTGGCGTAGCCCAGCTTCTTTACATCGGGCTTGGGCGGTTCGGTGGGCGGCGGCTGTGTAGGCGCCTCGGTCTCCTCCGTCGGTTCTTCTGTCTCTTCCTCGACGACCTCCCCTGCCGCTTCTTCATCGGCATAAAAGCAGGTTGCCGTTAACGAGAAAAGCAATATTAACGCTAAAAATAGTGAAATTATACGTTTTAAGCTCAATTTAACAACCTCAAATTTAGCATTATTGTACACGGATATCATATCAAAAAAGATGTTTACTTTAATTCTGATTTAGAATTAAAATGATAATATTCGATATTTTTATCCTATGAACAGTCACGATTTTTTGTCAATTTCATAATATGTAATACCCAGGGCAACACCGCACAATTCATGGCGCACGCCTTGCTTGATTATTATTCCGTCATAGTGATCAAAAATCAGCGCCCATACGTCAGTATGCGCACTGATTATTTGAACACTCTGTCGAAAAATCATTCTGCGCAATCCGCACACCTGAATTATGCGGTATTGCCCTAATATTGAAAAGAGGTAAAGTATGGAAATGGTAACCTATACCGTACGCCCCGGCAACACGCTGTACGCGATCGCGCAATTCTTCGGCACGACGGTAAAGAAGATCGCCGAAGCAAACGGGCTGAGCTGTCCCTATACGATCTATCCGGGTCAACAGCTGGTTCTGCCGATCGATCAGATCAAATCGCCGCGCTACTATGTGGTGCGCCCGGGTGATACGATCGTCAGCATCGCCGACCGCTACGGACTGGAGCTCGAAAACATTCTGGCGCTGAATAATCTGGAGGATCCGAATATCATCTATCCCGGACAGATACTCAGACTGACAAAGTGAACATAGCCGCTGCCTGAGTCGGGCGGCGGCTTATCTATTGATCGGATATACGAATAAAAGAAATCGGGAATCAATCAGAACTTGAATTCTTCTCGCTTGCTTAAGCAAGCGGGAGGAGCAAGCCCCTCCCCCCACAATACTTATATTATACAAAAGCGGCAGGGGTCTGCCGCTCTATGTACTTCCCTATTCTTTTGTTTCCTTTATCTTCTTGATACCGTAGATCTTCCTGAGAAAGAAGCCCAGTATCTTTGGATGATCGAGTACGACTACCTTCATCACTGCCTCCTTATGATCGCCCCGACGGCTCAGCGTCGGCGCGCAATACAGGTGATGATCAGGACGATCGCCGCGATAATGCACACTGCCTTTGCGGGCAGCAGCGACGCGACGAGCAGTCCCGCCGAGAACGCGATCGGCACACTGCAACCTTTACATCTTTGCATGATCATCACCTCTTTACATATTACGCAGGTGACGTTCAAATGTTACAGTTGAATTGTATGCGGAGTTTTGGTATACTATAAAAAACGGGAGGAGCACAGTGGCGCTTTGCCAATCACAGGCTTTGCCTGTTCTTGGAGCGCTGTTGCATGGGAGTT
>DNIP01000024.1:529-1145 GCA_003499325.1 Oscillospiraceae bacterium | reverse complement strand
CCAAATCAAAGATTTGGACAACTCCTCAAAGCCCCTCCCCTGCAAATGGTGAGAGCATGCGACAATTGACCATCAACAGAAATGACGCGGGACAGCGCTTGGATAAGTTCCTATCCAAGCGTTTTAAAACCATGCCCAAAAGCCTGATGTACAAATATCTGCGCACCAAATATATCAAGCTCAACGGTAAAAAGGTCGCTCCCGAGGTCTTTCTCAATGAAGGCGACGTGCTGACCTTCTACATCAAGGACGAGTTCTTTGAAGAGCAAAAGCATTATGATTTCCTCAAGGCGGGCAAGGAGCTCGATATCGTCTATGAGGATGAAAACATTCTTTTGCTCGACAAAAAGGTCGGCGTGATCTGTCATCAGGATAACAGCTACGACACGGACGCGCTGAATCTGCGTGTACTACGCTATCTCTATGAAAAGGGAGAGTATGATCCCGAAAAGGACAGGAGCTTCACCCCTGCCTTATGCAATCGGATCGACCGCAATACGGGCGGCATCGTGATCGCGGCAAAGAACGCCGAGGCACTGCGCGTGATGAATCAGAAGATCCGCGACAACGAGCTCAAAAAGTATTATCTGTGCGCGGTCAAGGGCTGTCCGAAGCC
>DNIP01000024.1:0-408 GCA_003499325.1 Oscillospiraceae bacterium | reverse complement strand
GTGCGGATCTCCGACAAGGAACGCGAGGGATACAAAAAGATCATCACGGAGTATACCGTGGTTGAGCCGTCCTCTGCCCTATCAATCTGCGAGGTGCTCTTGCACACGGGGCGCACCCACCAGATCCGCGCACACATGGCGCATATCGGGCATCCGCTGCTGGGCGATGAAAAATACGGCGATCAAAAATTCAACGCCCGCTACCATATGAAGCGGCAGGCGCTGTATTCGTATAAACTGCAATTCTGTTTTACCACACCGTCAGGGTGCTTGGAAAACCTCAACGGTCAAACGTTTGAAGTGAAAAAATCAAGTTCCTTGATAAAATATAAAGACATTCCTCGCAACAAGGAATGTCTCAGTTTGTCGAAAAAGTATAGAATAAAAAATGAGTAGCCGATTTCCAAG
>DNIP01000023.1 GCA_003499325.1 Oscillospiraceae bacterium | reverse complement strand
CCATCGAGGAGGAGCACGGCATCGTGATCCCCGACGAGGAGCTCGCGAGCTTTGAGACCGTCGGCGATATCCTTAACTTTCTGGAGAAGAATCAAAAGAAATAAGCGCATACGACAACAGCTCCCTGTGGTTTTACAGGGAGCTATACTTTTATCAATCGTCATTTTTTGGCAGATAGCTTCCAAGGCTCCTTTTGGGAAAAGGAGCTGTCTGCGTTAGCTGACTGAGGAATTGTATCAAATTGTTTGAGCGGAGCGAGTATCTCTATACGATTACGTTGCATTAAAAGCAAGCGTAATAAAGGAGTATCTCCCTTCGGTCGATCAATTTATACAATTCATCCGCCTCCATTCGGAGGCACCTTCCTTTCCCAAAGGAAGGCTTCGCGACCTCCAACCAAAATAGCAGGCAAACAAAAAAGCAGGCACAAAGCCTGCTTTTATCGTATACTGATTGACAATAATCGATCGCGGTCACGCGTGACATTACGCGGAAGCGTTCAGACGCTTTGCCAGAGAAGACTTCGCTCTCGCGGCAGTATTCTTGTGCAGAATACCCTTGGTAACAGCCATGTCGATTTTCTTAGTAGCAAGACGTACCGCCTCAACCTTATCATCAGCGTTGGTATCTACCGCGATATACGCCTTCTTGATGTAGGTCTTGAGGGCGGATTTGATCGCCTTGTTCTGAGCGGTCTTGGTAGCAATGACCTTAACGCGCTTCTTAGCTGATTTAATATTCGGCATTGTCCCACCTCCTTAAAAAACAATAAATAGTAATCCGAATTCGGTTTAACACGGCACCGAAAACGGGTATAAACGTTTTCACGTACAATCAATGATACCATTAATACGCGTAAAATGCAAGCGTTTTCTGGATTTTTGCGGGATTTTTTTGACGATAGTATGATTCAGTGCAAATTGACACAAGATGTTGTGGCATCAGGCTTACTTCTCATTATCGTCATCTCTGTTCCGCATCACAAAGTACCAGATCAGGCACAGCACCAGCACCACCAGCGCAACGCCGCGGTAGATCCAGCCGTATACGCCGCTTTTGAGGTCGATCGGGGTCAGCGTGTTGACTAGCTCCCATACGCCTAAGAACACCATGAAGCCCGACAGCACGAACATCATCGGCTTGCGATAGCGGGTCAAGGTCACATAGATCAGGTATGCCGCCAGCAAAAACCAGATGGCGGTATATAAATATCCGCTCATTGCGCTTTCTCTCTTTTCTTGCGTTTGGACTTCTTGCGCGTCATCAGCAGCATGAAGATGTAGTACAGCACGATCAGGATCGTGCCGATGCGGTTGACATAATCCGGCACCACCGAGGTGGGGTACAGCTCATAGATCAAAAACGAGAAGATGTGCCACGCGCCCTGAAAGATCAGGTAAAACGCCATCGGGCGTAGCAGCGTCAGCTTGCGAAAATACGGCGTGAGCATGATGATCGCCGCCGCAAAGCACAGGATCGCCGTGACAAAGGTAAGGATCATAGTGTTAGCTCCTTTTTATAATATATTAAATAGTATAAAGATATTGTCGGAAAATGTCAATGATGGGTGGATGGTTAACGGTTAACAGTGAACGGTGAACGGTGTCGGGAAAGCCTATCGGCTTTTGGATTGGTATACTTACTGCTGTTCAGCAGGTATGTAATCAACTGAAATGAACCGATTTGTAATTTATAATAGTTGTAAAGTATTTATCAATCGGGTGCGGGTGTCCCGCCCTTCACGGTTATCTGTTATCTATTATCCGTTCTCCGCATAAATTTTTCCTGTTTAACAAAAAATTCACAAATAAAATATTGACTTTTTCTGATTTTGGGATATACTAAGTATTGTAGTTAGCACTCGAACGTCGAGAGTGCTAAAACACAGAGAGGATTCAACCCAATATGGGATAGCAACCCTCCGCCCTTCGGGCATCTTCCGAGATACGAGAGGCTATAGCGCTCCAATGACCGCAGGCAAAGGAGGCGACAGTATGGGGCTCGCTTTACGAAAAGAGAAGATACTGTCCGCGGTGATCGATACCTACATCCGCACGGGTGAACCGATCGGCTCCAAGGCGCTGTTGGAGGAAACGGATCTCGGCGTATCGTCCGCGACCGTCCGCAACGAGCTCAAGTCGCTGGACGAGGAGGGCTATCTCCACCAGCCGCACACCTCGGCGGGTCGCGTGCCGACCAAGCAGGGATATCGCTACTACATTGATAACCTGATGAAGCCGGCGCTCCTGCCCGAACGACTGCGTGAGAATATCGAGCGCGGCATCCGATCGGGCGCAGGCGCTCCGGAGAGCATCCTCAGCCGCACCGCGATGGTGCTGTCGCAGCTGACCAAAGCCGCGTCCGCCGTGACCACTCCCTCCTCCGATGAGGCGAGGATCCACCGAATCCGCTTTGTGTCTACGGGACGGCACACCTCGATGGTGGTGCTCGTCACCTCCAACGGGATGGTCAAATCGAGATTGTTTCGATGCGAGTTCGTCCTCACGCCGCAGCTGCTGTCGATGTTCGATAAGGCGGTGAACGAGGCGTTCGCGGGCGTCAAGCTCACGGATGTGACGCAGGGCTATCTGCAAACCGCCGCCTCGGGCATGGGCGAGCTGACGCTCTTCATCCCCGACGTGCTGGTCGCGATCTATGAGGCGGTGCAAAACGCCCTCGAGGTCAACGTGACCGTGGCGGGACAGACCAACCTGCTGTTCTCGGACAACTACGATTTTGACAGCGCCCGCAACACGATCCGCTTTTTGAGCGACACCAAAACCATTTCCGGACTGCTCAACAGCAGTCGTACCCATATGATCTATCTCGGCGAGGAGAGCAAGATCCCCGAGCTGAGGGACAGCGCGGTCGTATCCGCACGCTACGAGATCGGCGGAGAGAACGCCGGCGCCGTAGCGGTGATCGCACCGCTGCGGATCGATTACAAAACCATTATGAGCGAGGTCATCTTCGCGGCGGGCTGTGTCTCCCGCGCGATCGGTGAACTGCTCTAAGGAGGATAGACCCATGAAGAAAGAGAAGAAAAAGCCCGAGGTCGAAGAGACCGAAAAGGCGGAGGAAACCCCGACCGAAACAGTCGAGGAAGAAAAAAAGGAGCCTTCGGCAGAAGAAAAGCTGCAAGGGGAGCTGAAAGCGGAGAAGGAAAAATACGTCAGGCTCTATGCCGAGTATGACAACTACCGCAAGCGCACCTCGGCGGAGAAGCTCCAGATTTATGACGACGCTACCGCCAACGCGGTCAAGGAGCTGTTACCGCTCGCGGACAGCATGACCCAGGCGCTCGCGCAGTTTGACGGCAAGGACGTGCCCGAGGAATTCAGTAAGGGCGTCGAGATGATCGCCGCTCAGCTGAAAACCTGCTTTGAGAAGCTCAAGGTCGAGCCGTTTTGTGAGGTCGGCGATCCGTTCGATCCCGAGTTGCACAACGCGGTGTCGATGGTCGAGGATGAGAACCTCGACGAGAACACGATCTCGGCAGTCTATCAAAAGGGCTACAAGATCGGCGACAAGATCATCCGCCACGCGATGGTAGTGGTCGCAAACGCGTAACCGGTGAATGGTGAACAGTGAATGGTGAACGGTGGTGGGAAAGCCTGACGGCTTTTGGAATGTATGCCGCGGATAGTACGGCAAGCTCAGCCACTCTGTTTGG
>DNIP01000138.1:11381-14213 GCA_003499325.1 Oscillospiraceae bacterium | reverse complement strand
GCGTTTTAGCTTTTTATTTGTGAACGATCCTATCAAAAGAGTACGGCTATTCTTCCCTCGATTATTCATTATTCAGTTTTCAGTGTTCAGTATTCATTAACGACGAAGGGAGGCCTGCATATGGTATTTTCATCACTGTTATTTTTGTTTATGTATCTGCCGATTGTGCTGATACTCTATTACATATGCCCGCGCCGCTGGCGTAACCTCCTGCTCTTTGTCGTCAACCTCATTTTCTACGGCTGGGGTGAGCCGGTCTTTGTCACCCTGATGATCTTCTCCACGATCGTGGACTACACCTGCGGTTATTTCATCAACAAATACCGCGAGACGAACAAAAAACGCGCCAAGGGCTTTTTGATCGCCTCGGTTTGTATCAATCTAGGTCTGTTGGGCTTCTTCAAATACGCGGGCTTCCTCACGAACACGCTCAACTACCTGCCGTTTTTGAAGATCCCCGCGCTCAAGATCCCTCTGCCGATCGGTATCAGCTTCTACACCTTCCAGACGATGTCCTATTCCATCGACGTCTACCGCGGCGACGCGCCGGTGCAGAAGAACATCATCACCTTCGGTACCTATGTATCGCTGTTCCCGCAGCTGATCGCGGGCCCGATCGTCCGCTATAAGGACGTCGCCTATCAGCTTGATCACCGTCGCGAGACCCTCGACCAGTTCACCAAAGGCGTGTGCCTGTTCTGTGTGGGTCTGGGCAAAAAGGTTCTCATCGCCAACCAGATGGGCGCGCTGTGGGATAATATGCGCGCAACGGGTGAGATGGGCTGGCTCGGTTCATGGGTCGGTATCATCGCCTATACCTTCCAGATCTATTTCGACTTTTCCGGCTACTCGGATATGGCGTGCGGTCTGGGCAATATGTTCGGCTTTGAGTTCCTCAAGAACTTCAACTATCCCTATATCAGTAAGAGCATCACCGAGTTCTGGCGCAGATGGCATATCTCGCTGGGCACCTGGTTCAGGGAGTATGTCTACATCCCGCTGGGCGGCAACCGCATGGGCGTGCCGCGACAGATCCTCAACCTGCTGATCGTCTGGTTTTTGACCGGCTTCTGGCACGGCGCTGACTTCAACTTCATCTTCTGGGGACTGTATTTCGGTCTGCTGCTCGTGCTCGAGAAATTCATCCTCAAAAAGTGGCTCGACAAAGCGCCCGCCGCGATTCAGCATATTTACGCGCTGTTCTTCATCATCCTCGGATGGGTGCTGTTCTACTTCAGCGATCTCGGCGAGATGGGCGCGTTCTTCCAATCCATGTTCAGCTTCGGCGGCGCGGCAATCACCCCCGACGCGGGTGCGCTAACGCTCTCGTATCTGCCGATGCTCTTGGTAGCGGGCTTTGCGTCCACACCGCTGATGGCTAAGCTCTACAAAAAGGTAGAGAACACCAAGGCGGCTCCTGTACTGCAAGCGCTGTTCTGCTGTGTGGTGCTGGGCATCGCGACCGCGCTGCTGGTATCCCAGAGCTATAATCCATTCCTGTATTTTAGATTTTAGTGAATGAGGAATTAGAAATAGGGATTGAGGAGTGAAGGGAAACGCTGACGCGTTTTGAGGTGCTGTCCAAATCGCAGATTTGGACAACTCCTCAAGCCCTCCATTCATTCCTCATTCCTAACTCCTAATTCCTAATTAATCAGAAAGGA
This sequence comes from Oscillospiraceae bacterium, assembly GCA_003499325.1. Classification (GTDB taxonomy): domain Bacteria; phylum Bacillota; class Clostridia; order Oscillospirales; family Acutalibacteraceae; genus Ruminococcoides. Next base: position 12,549 of record DNIP01000138.1, on the reverse strand, counting down.
GGAGTATCATGAAAAAGGCATATAAATTCCTGCCCGCGGCGTTGTTTTTGATCTTCATCGTCGGGATGATGGTATTGTTCTTTGTACTGCCGAAAAAAGAATACAGCTCCTCCGAGAAGCGTTATCTGGAGCAGGCGCCGCAGTTCAGCTTCCAGAGCCTGCTGTCAGGCAAATTCGGCGAGGATTTTGAAAAATTCCTGTCCGATCAGATGGCGGGGCGCAACTTCTGGGTCGGCTTATCTGCCTATTATAACTACGCTATCGGCAACAACGGCTCGAACGGCATCTATCTGGGCAAGGACGGCTATCTTGTCAACGATCCCGAGAACATGAGTGAGCTGAGCCGCAATATCGGCTTTATCAACGAATTCGCCGAAAAATGCCCCGTGGACACCACCGTGCTGATCGCGCCCTCTACGGGCTATGTCTGCGACAATATCCTGCCCGACGTTCACAAGCAGTATCGTGACGACGAGCATTTTGAGAACATGAAGGCTCAGCTTTCTTCCGCGAAGTTTATCGATGTGCGCGAGGCGTTCAAAAAGGAATATGCCGACGGAAATCAGATCTATTACAAGACCGACCATCACTGGACAGCCTACGGCGCGTATACCGCGTATCGCGAGCTCGGCGATGTGCTCGGCTATACCCCTCACGCCAAAGAGGATTATACCGTGACCTCGTATCCCGATTTCTACGGTACGACCTATTCATCCTCCGGCTTCTGGCTGACCAAGCCCGATACCGTCGAGGTGTGGGACAATCCCGCGAATGACAGCACGGTCATCACCACCATCACCGATAACGGCAATGTGACCGAGCAGAAGGATATGTTCTATCTGAATCATCTGAAGGATGACGACAAATATCCCATCTATCTTGACGGCAACCACCCCTATACGGTGATCAGGAATTCCGCCGCAAGCTCCGACGAGAAGCTGTTGGTCATCAAGGACAGCTTTGCCCACTCGATGGTGCCGTATCTCGCCGACCACTACAGCGAGATCATCATGGTCGACCTGCGCTACTATTCCGAGCCGGTGAGCAAGCTGATCGAAACAGAGGGGATCGACCGCGTGCTGGTGGTGTACTCCATCGACAATCTGGCGACCGATACCAACCTTGGATGGCTGGAATGATGGGAGTGATCAGTGGTCAGTGGTCAGTG
>DNIP01000138.1:1602-11333 GCA_003499325.1 Oscillospiraceae bacterium | reverse complement strand
TGGTCAGTGGTCAGTGGTTAGTGGTCAGTGGACAGTTTTGAAGAGCACAATAGCCTGCGGGTTGCACCGGAAAGCTCATTAACATGTCGTTGCGAAGTCCCTTCCCGGGTTCCCGACACGCTCCTGCGTGGTGGGGAGAGGAGGAGCAGCCACATGAGGTCAAGGCATACCAACCGGATATGCCTGCCGAATACGGCGAGTGACGACGAGTGGCAATCACAACCGAATTCAAAAAAAGTAAGGAGAGAAGCGATTGCTTCTCTCCTTTTTGATGCTTGCTTGTGTTATGAACGGTCAGCCTTCCACTGAGCGATCACGCCCTCGATCGCCTTGATCTCGTCGGCATGATCGCATTGCTCCGTATAGGCGGTGAACAGCTTGATAAAGCTGTTATCGGGGTTCTCATTCAGGTATTCACGCAGGTAATAGCTCTCCTTGCTGAGCTTGGGAACAAACTTGCGTGCATAGCTGCGCGAGACCAGCTCGAACGACACGACCTCGACCAGATCCTTCTTCATCAAGGATTTGATCAGGGAGTGCACATAGCTGTCCTTCCATGTTTTGTCGCCGGACATTTGGATGATCTCGGTGCAGGATAGCGGTTCATCGACGCTCCACAACAGATCCATGATTTGCTTTTCGCTTTTTGTCATCATAACATACCTCTTTCTTACAGTCGGAAACATTGGGATGAATCGAAAGATAATGCATTTTATGTATGTTTATGGCGTGATTATAATATAAAAACCGCATTTAGTCAACAGGTATTGACAATATTTTTTGAGATTTTTTCAAAGCGCGCAGAAGAACAAAAGACCGTTAATCTTTTAACGGTCTTTTGTAAAATAACAATGAGTGAATTCAGTTTTACAGCTTCAGGATCGCGTCATACAAATCCTTGTGGGCTTCGATATTTTCGGCGCTGCCGACGGTACAAAATGCGGCGTCATCTGCATATTTATTCAGCTTGTCGCCGATCGTATGGAGTTCCCCGAGGGTCGAGGATAACAGCTCGTCGCGCTCCCTCTGGATCGCGGCGTTATCTCTGCCGAGCAGATAGTAAACGGAGCTCAGATACGCGGTCGCGCGGGGCAGCTGCGGATTGTCGAGCGAGCGCACCACGCTGATGATATAATCCTCTAAGGCGCGGTCGCTGAGCTGTAGTTTGCTGAGGAACTCTCCGGCATGTCGGAAGGTGTTCAGCGTGATCCCGACCTGCGGGTCGCGGTAGCTCCACATATCGAGTCGCTTGGCGGAATTCGGAATCGTGCCGCAGCCGTAGGCGCCGTTTTCGACGCGGATCTTCTGCCACAGGTATTCGAGGGAGAGAATTTTTTTGGCGAGCAGCAGGGCGCCGCCGCTGAGATCGCTGTCCGCGTTGAAGCTGTAGCCGTTGAATACGATGTCGCAGGGCGCGCACAGCGCGATATTGCCGCTGAGCAGGGCGCTGTGTGCCTGACTGATCGTGTCGGTCAGGATGCCCCGCATCGGCAGGGGAGTATCCTTGATCTTTTCATAGCTTTCTTCATCACAGGCAAGGGAGAATACCGCTTTGCCGTTTCGGATGAATTTATCGTAAGCCGCTTCGAGCCGCGCTTTGAGCGCTGTGAAGCTCTCGGGCTCGGAAACTAACTTTTCCTTGAGCGCTTTGATACGCTGATAGAAGCGGATGCCGCCCGTCTTGTCGAGGATCGCGTCGCGCGTGTTGTGGGTCGCGGCGGCACGGATCGCGGCGATCTGGCTGGAATTATTGATGAAGCCCAGCTGCAGCTCGGTCACCATCTGGTCGATCAGATCACAGATCGCCTTTTGATCGTCAAAAACGGTCTTTGTGAGAATCTCTTCGGCAAGGGAAGCCGCCTGCGCGTAGTTGTCGGCGAGTGCCTTGAAGCGCAGCACAGCGGAGGAGATCACCCTGCTGTCATAGCTCGATACGGAGCCCGACATGCTCAGCGAGCCTGTGTACAGCCCGAGCTTAGTTTGAAGGGTCTTGCCGTCGGTGTCAGAGGTGGCAATATTGCCGAGCAGGGAGGTCAGGATGCTGACGTCGAACAGCTCGTCATCGCTTGCCTGTCCGATATCAAAGAACAAATCGGCATAGACGATGCCGTCCGTTTTCAGCGGATGATACAGAAACGGAGCTTCTTTTCCTTTTACTTCTGTCAGGAAGGGTACGGCTTTTTTTTCGATGTCATCGATATTTAAGTGCGGGATGCACGCGTCCTTTTTCTCGTCCCGATCGGAGGCGCCTCTGTCATTAGCTGTAACAGCGGCGTTCTCGTCGGGCTCGGCATATTTCTTCTCGGTCGCGGTGGGGGTCATCACAACGATATTGCGGTTTTGATTCCATAGCAGGAATACCCGGATCAGATCCTCAAAATAGCCCTTCTCCATGATCTCTTTGAGGGTCGCGAGCGACTCCTCATACTCGAGATAGCGCCACGGCTCATAGCCGTACAGCCATGTGTCGGCGATCTGGATATTGTAGTACAGTCCCTTGGTCAGTCCGGCGGCGCTGCCCTCGCGCAGGCTGAATTCGGTGGTGCTCAGCTTCGCGCGTACCGCTTCTCTGTCCAGTCCCGCGGCACATTCCTCCAGGCACGCGGTGACCTCGCGCTCGATCTCGTCAAGGCGGCTTGCGTCACAGTGGCGGAGCTTGATCGTGAAGAGGGGATAGGCGATGTCCTCGATCATCTCGCACTCACATTCCACCGCCAAGCCCTTGTCGAGAATACGCTTTTTGAGCGGATCATAGTTGGTGTCGGCGAGGATATCGGTGAGGACGGACAGTCCGAGATAGGTAGTGAAGGCGGGCATCTCGCAGATCGGATAAGTGAACGCGATATAATCCTCGTTCTTCTTCTCACCGTCGGCGGTGTAGGTGCAGTAGAAGGGCTTTTCCTGCTTTTTGACGGTGATTTTCGGCTCCTCGATCGCTTCCTGCGGCTCGACCTTGCTCAGATATTCCTCGTCGAGGAAGCGAAGCTTCTCATCGATCTCCATCTTGCCGTAGAGGTAAAATCTTGCGTTGGACGGATGGTAGTATTTCTTATGGTTGGCGATGAAATCCTCATAGGTAAGCTTGACGATGTGGTCGGGATGACCGCCCGAGACGGTGGTGTATTGGCACGGCTCATAGCTCTCGTTGAACACCGCCTGATACAGCGTTTCTTCGGGATCACCCAAGGCGCCCTTCATCTCATTGTAGACGACACCCTGATAATAGGGCTTGCCGTTCTCGTCTCGCTCGATATGCCAGCCCTCCTGACGGAAGGCGTTCTCATTATCATAGATCAGCGGACGGAACACCGCGTCGGTGTAGACCGACATCAGGTTCATCAGATCCTTGTCGTTCATGCTCGACACGGGGTACATCGTCTTGTCGGGGAAGGTCATCGCGTTGAGGAAGGTATACAGCGAGCTTTTCATCAGCTCGACAAAGGGATCGTCAACGGGGTATTTTTGTGACCCGCACAAAACGCTGTGCTCGAGGATATGGAACACACCGGTCGAATCATGCGACGGGGTCGCGAAAGTAATGGAGTAGGTCTTGTTGCGGTCGTCGTTATCGACGTAGCAGAGCATCGCGCCGCTGTGGGTGTGGCGCAGGATATACAGGTCGCCGCCGACCTCCTTGACGTGGCGGCGCTGTTCCACGACAAAGCCGTGGAGGGTATCACCGATGTTGTATTTCATGATTCAGGATCCTTTCCGTAGAACGGTTAACAGTGAACGGTTAACGGTGCCGGTTACTCGCTGCGTTCGGACAATTCTAATATCAATCCAAAACGCGGAGCGTTTCCCTTCACCGTTATCCGATATCCGTTAACCCAATCAGTAGTTGTTATTTCGATCAAAGTATTTCATCAACTAATTCTATAGCGTTCCTTACGCAATCCTCGCAGGAGCAGAGCATGTGTCCCGTTACTACGCCCTTGAGGTCGATGCAGCGTGACGCGCCGCATTTCTCTTCAAACGCTTGGAACAGCTTGCGGCTGGTCGGATTCATGCCGCGCGTCTGCTTGCTCAGGACGCCGAGCACCATCTCAGCGCCGATCAGTGCGCCGCAGGTGCCCATCATACCGCCCATGCCCGAGCCGAAGGTCGAGCCAAGCAGCAACAGGGATTCCCTGTCATAGGGGAGCAGGTCTTCAAAGGCGAGCAGCACCGCCTGACAGCAGTTGTGGGAGCGCTTTAATTCAGCGCCGAGATCAGATCGGTTCATTAAATCATTCCTTTATGTAGTGATGATAATAGTATTGCTTATCCGTTGCTCATTATCCTACTTTTCTCCTGTGATGTCAACCGCCGTGTTTATTATTTTCTCAAAAACTTTGCACGAAAAAGCACCCCGTCTGTACAAATATCCGAAATCTCGTCGGGATTATTGACACACCGCCTTATCTGGTGTATAAAACCTATTGTAGGGGAGGGGGCTTGCCCCTCCCCTACAATAAACGTTTAATGAGATACGGGAGGTATTATTATGGAAAAACGTGAACAGCTCTATGAAGGCAAGGCGAAGAAGGTCTTTATGACCGACGACCCCGAATGCTATATCGTATCCTATAAGGATGACGCGACCGCATTCAACGGTCTGAAAAAGGGCACCATCGTCGGCAAGGGCGTTATCAACAACAAGATGAGCAACCTGTTGATGCAGAAGCTCGAGAAGGAAGCGGGCGTCCCCACTCACTTTGTCGAGGAGCTCAGCGACCGTGAGACCGTGGTCAAGAAGGTTTCCATCGTGCCTCTCGAGGTTATCATTCGCAATATCGCTGCCGGCTCCTTCTCCAAGAACTACGGCGTGGAAGAGGGCGTCGTCTTTGAGCGACCCACCATCGAGTTCTCCTATAAGAACGACGATCTCGGTGATCCGCTGATCAACGCTTATCATGCGCTGGCGCTGAAGCTCGCCACCGAGGAGGAGATCGAGACCATCAAGAAGTACGCCTTTGCCGTGAACGATTACATGAAGGCGTATTGGAAAGAGCGCGGCGTCATTCTCGTTGACTTCAAGCTCGAGTTCGGCAGATTGTCCGACGGCACTATCGTCCTCGCTGACGAGATCAGCCCCGACACCTGCCGCTTCTGGGACGCTGAGACCAAGGAAAAGCTCGACAAGGATCGCTTCCGCCGCGACCTCGGCGGCGTAGAGGACGCGTATGCCGAGATTATGGGAAGGCTCTCTTAAGTGAGGAGTTAGGAGTTAGGATTGAGGAGTTCCGGTTACTCGCTCCGCTCAAACAATTCTATAATATAATGATAAAGCGCTTGCATACCACTCTACAGGGTTGCAAGCGCTTTTTTGGATTATCACATCGTTGACTATGTCTACAACATTTTGTAATGGTCGTAAATAGAATCAGGTGTGGACGAGCAGTGGCGCTTAGCCAATCGCGGATAAATCCGCTCTTGGAGCGTTGTTGCATGGGAGTTGTATGCCAAATCAGCTAACGCATGGGTGCTGTAACCAAAATCAAGATTTTGACAGCACCTCAAAAGATTTGGACAACTCCTCAAGTCCACCATCAACTCCTCACTCCTAACTCCTCACTCCTCACTGTAATTATTTTACCGCTTTATTGACTTAAAGTGTACAGTGTGATATAATATCATTGGATAATACTAAATCCCGATGGAATGCTTTGTGCGGGTACGGTATTGATTTGGAGGGAAAATATGAGAATCGTGATCAAGGTGGGCACCTCGACGCTCACCCATTCTACGGGACTGTTGAATATCAAGCGCGTCGAGAAGATGTGCAAGGTCATCTCCGATTTGAAAAACGCGGGCAATGAGATCGTGCTGGTGTCGTCCGGCGCGATCGGCATGGGTCTGAGCAAGGTCGGCATCCACAGCCGCCCCGATGATATTTCCACTTTGCAGGCAGGCGCGGCGATCGGTCAGTGCGAGCTGATGTATGTCTATGACAAGCTGTTCGGCGAGTATAATCATACTGTTGCGCAGATATTGATGACCGGCGCGTTCGTCGCGATCGACGACTACGGCAAAAATCTCGACAACACCCTGTACCGCCTGCTGGAGCTGGGCGTGATCCCCATCGTCAATGAAAACGATACCGTCACGACCGATGAGATCGTCATCGGCGATAACGATACCCTCGGCGCGATCATCGCCGAACGCGTGGACGCTCAGCTGTTGATTATCCTCTCGGATATCGACGGGCTCTATACCGCGAACCCCGCTGTCGATCCCGACGCAAAGCGGCTGGAGGTCATCGAGGAGATCACCCCCGAGATCGAGGCGCTCGCCGGAGCGGCAGGCTCCAAACTCGGCACCGGCGGCATGGTGACTAAGCTCAAGGCGGCTAAGCTCGCGACAGCGAACGGCATTGAGGTCGTCATCGCCAACGGCAAGGATCCCGACATCCTCTATGATATCATGGACGGCGACGCCGTTTGCACAAGATTTGTCGCAAAGAAGAAATAATTAATGAGGAATTAGGAGTTAGGAATTAGGAATCTCGGGAGGGTTTCACCCTCACCCATTGATAGGTTGAGATTGCTACAGCCATAAATGGCTTCGCAATGACATTTATAATCAAAACACAAATTGTTTCCTTTCATTCCTCATTCATAATTATAAAGAAGGGATCTACTATGACCACACATGAACTCTTGGTAAAAGCGAAAGAGGCAAAGGCGCTGCTCGGCGCTGTGGAGCCTCAGGATATCGACCGCGCATTACTGCAAATGGCGGATCAGCTCGAGAAGCACACCGCGGCGATTCTTGCCGCGAATGCGCAGGATATTGAAGTGGCGCGCGGAAAGATCAGCGACGTGATGATCGACCGCCTGATGCTCTCTGATGAACGCATCAAAGGCATGGCGCAGGGCATCCGCGAGGTGGCGGCGTTGCCCTCGCCGCTCGGCAGGATATTGAAGCACCATGAGCGTCCAGGCGGACTGGTCATCGAGCGTGTGTCCGTCGCGTTGGGCGTGGTGGCGATCATCTATGAGAGCCGCCCGAACGTCACCTCCGACGCCGCCGCGCTCGCCTTGAAGAGCGGCAACGTCTGTGTGCTGCGCTGCGGTAAGGAAGCGCACAAAAGCGCCGCGGCGATCGTAGACGCGCTCAGAGCGGGGCTCAAAGCGGCAGGCTTGCATGAGGACATGGTGCTCCTCGTCGAGGACACCACCCGCGCGAGCGCCAATGAGCTGATGACCGCCGACGGCTATGTGGATCTGCTGATCCCGCGCGGCGGAAAGGGGCTGATCTCCGCGATCGTGAAGAACGCTACCGTGCCCTGCATCCAGACAGGCACCGGTATCTGTCATATTTATATCGACAGCGCCGCCGATATCGACATGGCGCTGAAGATCGTAGAGAACGCCAAGTGCTCGCGACCCTCTGTCTGCAACGCCGAGGAGGTGCTGGTGGTCGCCGAGGATATCGCCGAGGAGTTTTTGCCGAAGCTCAAAACGCTTTTGGTAGACGGCAGAGAGGTCAATCCCGTCGAGCTCAGGCTCGATGAAAAGGCCGCCGCGATCATCGACGGTACCCCCGCGGGCGAGGATGACTTCGACACCGAGTTCCTTGATTATATCTTGGCGGTCAAGATCGTGAAGGATGTGCGTGAGGCGGTCGCCCATATCAACGCCCATTCCACCGGTCACAGTGAAGCGATCGTCACTGCCGATGAAAAAGCCGCCGCAATCTTTACGCGCGGCATCGACAGCTCGTCGGTCTATGTCAATGCGTCCACCCGCTTCACCGACGGCGGTGAGTTCGGACTCGGATGCGAGATGGGTATTTCTACACAAAAGCTCCATGCGCGCGGCCCGATGGGTCTTGAGGAGCTGAACACTTATAAATATATTATTACGGGAAGGGGCAATATCAGATGAATCACAAGTTCGGTTTCAGCGGAATCGCAAATTTCGGCGCGCACGTGCCGAATATCCGCACAATCAATTATCGCTTCGGTTTTATCGGCGTCGGCAACATGGGCGGAGCGCTGGCACGGGCGGCTTCCCGCTCTACCAAGCAGATCATCGTCTGCGACCATGACGCGGAAAAGGCGTCCTCACTGGCGCATCGTATCGGCTGTGAATTCGCCGACAGCCGTACCGTCGTGGCGGAAAGCGAATATGTTTTCCTCGGCGTCAAGCCCCAGATGATGGCGGATATGCTCGGCGAGATCAAAAAGGAGCTCGAAAAGCACAAGGATGTGATCATGGTCACCATGGCGGCGGGTCTGTCCATCGAAACGATCCGCAAGATGGCGGGCGGCGACTATAAGGTCATCCGCATCATGCCCAACCTGGCGGTCGAGGTCGGCAAGGGCGAGATCCTGTACACCACCTCCGAGAACGTCAGCAAGATCGAGATCGGAAGATTTTTGAACCTGATGAAGCACGCGGGTCACCTGACCGGTATGGATGAAGAGCAGATGGACGCAGGCTGCTCCGTATCCGGCTGCGGCCCCGCCTTTGTGTATAAATTTGTCCGCGGTCTCGCGCAGGGCGGCATTAACGCGGGCTTGGATGAAGAGACCGCGCTGGCGCTGGCGATCCAGACGGTGCGCGGTTCGGCTAAAATGCTCGAAGGCAATGCCGCTCCCCTCGACAAGATGATCGAGAACGTCTGCTCTCCCGGCGGCAGCACCATCGAGGGCGTCAAGGCGCTCGACGACGCAAAAATGGAAGAGGCTGTCAGCGACGCGGTAGCCGCCGCTTATAAGCGCAACGTAGAATTGGGTAAGGCAGAATGAGCAAGGGAACAGGCTTAGTGTTGGAAGGCGGCGCGATGCGCGGTATGTTCACCGCGGGCGTGACCGACGTCCTCATGGAGAAAGATATCGACTTTCCTGCGATGGTCGGCGTGTCGGCAGGTGCAGCGTTCGGCTGTAACTATAAGAGCCGCCAGCCGGGTCGCGTGATCCGCTATAATAAGCGCTTCTGCCGCGACAGCCGCTATTGCTCGGTATGGTCGCTGCTCAAGACGGGCGATCTGTACGGCGCGGAATTCTGTTACCGTACCATCCCCGAGGAGTTGGACGTTTTTGATAAACAGACCTTTGCGGATAATCCAATGGAGTTCTATGTCGTCTGTACCGACGTGTACACGGGCGAGCCTGTGTACAAGCGCGTCGATCAGGCGGATGAGAACGGCTACCTGTGGATGCGTGCGTCCGCGTCGATGCCGATGGTGTCCACACCCGTCGAGGTGGACGGCTACACCCTGCTCGACGGCGGCATGAGCGATTCGATCCCCCTGCGCTTTATGCAGCACAAGGGCTATGAGAAGAACGTGGTCGTCCTGACCCGTCCGCGCAAATATATCAAGAAGCCGAACAATCCGGCGCTGATGAACGCGATGCTCCGCAAGCACCCCGAGATGGCGCGCGTGATGGCTGACCGCCACAAAATGTATGCCTTCCAGCGTGAATATGTCTTTGCGTGTGAGCGCATGGGCAACACCCTGGTACTGTGTCCCGACAAGCCGCTCGGAATCTCGCGCACGGAGCATGATCCCGACAAGTTGCAGGCGGCATACGACGAGGGCGTGAGGATCGCAACAAGAGAGCTGAAAAGAATCAAAGAGTTTTTGCAATAATGAGAGGCTTCCCGAAAGGACAATGTCATTAGGTTAAGGAAGGCTCCCTTTGGTAAAGGGAGCTGTCCCCGAACGGGGACTGAGGGATTGTATCAATTGACCGAGCGTCAGCGAGATGCATTTTCCTTATACTAATCCTTGATAAAAAG
>DNIP01000138.1:0-1451 GCA_003499325.1 Oscillospiraceae bacterium | reverse complement strand
AATATAGCGCAATAGATGATAAAGGTTTTTATTAAGGCTTAGTATTAACTTCACGACACTGTCCCGAAAGGGGAGCCTTTTGCTCTGTCTTATCCATCTTTCTTTGTGAAAACTATCTAATTCGGATCATAAAAATCCCGACAGAATATCCATTGATTTATAGGCGGATTTGGTGTAAACTTATTTTATCACAATCAGAGATCATATTGTCATAGCACAAAGCTGTGATAACATCAAACGCTTGGAGGGTGTTTATGTCGAAAGAATTCAAGATCAGAACCAGAAATCCCGAGTTGTTCCTGCGTGTGCAGAAGGGACATTTCGCGACGATGCACAGCCACACCAACTACTATATCGACGTCACGACCCAAAAATTCCGTATGTCGGAGGCAAAGGCGGTCGCAAAGGAGATTGTGTCCTTCTACCGCACCAACACCGTCATCGACACGATCATCTGTCTGGACGGCACCGAGGTCATCGGCGCCTTTGTCGCGCAGGAGCTCTCCGACGCGAGCTTCATGAATCTGAACGCGCACCACACCATCTATATCCTCTCGCCCGAGTTCATGGGCAACGGTCAGATGGTGTTCCGCGACAATACCAGCCCGATGATCGATAACAAGCATGTACTGATCCTCGCCGCGTCCGTCACCACGGGCAAGACCGCGCTTGCCGCGATCGACGCGATCCAGTATTACGGCGGCCATATCGTCGGCGTATCGTCGATCTTCGCCACCGTCAGCGAGTGCGATGGCATCCCCGTTACCTCGATCTTCAATCCGCACGATCTGCAGGATTACCAGAGCTATAAGCCCCACCGCTGTCCGATGTGTCAAAACGGTGAGAAGCTCGAGGCGCTGGTCAACAGCTACGGTTACTCAAAGCTGTAGGAGCATATCAAATCGGTTGCGATTGCCGCACCATAATATAATTTGATGGTGTGCAAAAACGATGAAAACCAAACCCCGTTGTCATTTACTCGGATGACAACGGGGTTATCTTTATGTAGGCGAGGTTGTAGAGGGAATAGCGATACATCCTTGATGGATGTTTACAGCTGGACACCTATTGTTGACCGGTTAGCTGAATCGGTATTTGTCATAGGATGAAAATAGTTGAACTCAATTGCCGATAATAAGTCATTTTCAGTCTTTATCGGCTTATCGTTGATTGCGTCCCGTCGGATCGTCATGTGCCAAAGCAATAGGATAAAGCCAATGCTTTATACTAAGTATCATTAAAACACTTTAACATTTAATGCGATAAATTCCGCATAGCGGTGTTGTCGTCCTTGACATACGCCAGTATGCCTGCGTCCTCCGCCTTGCTCTGCGAAATTTCTCGCTAACAAATTTGTTAAAGCGTTTAATGGATACTTAGTATAACAAACCACATCAAGGGCTGTCGCGTTCATCTGCGCGACAGCTTTTTTGATTTTTTAAAAAATGATG
>DNIP01000117.1:1959-2626 GCA_003499325.1 Oscillospiraceae bacterium | reverse complement strand
TCGATCGCCATCTTGGCACGCAGGATGGAATAGCGCTCGATCTGGTCGGTCACCTTGCTCTTGCGGCGCATACCGGCGGTATCGATGAAGTTGAAGGTGCCGTGCTTATTCTCGATCATGGTATCGATGCTGTCGCGGGTCGTGCCGGCGATATCGGAGACGATACAGCGGTTCTCACCCGTGATCTTATTGATCAGCGAGGACTTGCCGACGTTCGGTCTGCCGATGACAGCCACCGAGATCACCTCGGGATCGGCTTCTTCCTCGGTATCATTGTCTAATTCTTTGAAGACAGCGTCCAGCAGATCGCCCGTGCCGTGTCCATGCACGGAGGAAACGGCGATCGGCTCGATCGGGAGTTGGTAGAATTCATAGAATTCAGGCGGCGGATCGCCGACAGAATCACATTTGTTAACGCAAAGCACCAAGGGCTTGTTGCTTTTGAGGAGCATATGCGCTACCTCTTCATCGGTAGCGACAAGACCGGATCGGACGTCGGTCACCATGATGATGACGTCCGCGGTATCGATAGCGAGCTGTGCCTGCTCGCGCATCTGGGACAAGATAACGTCATCCGAATACGGCTCGATACCGCCCGTATCGATCAGCAGAGCAGATCTGCCGTTCCAATCCACGTCGCCATAGATACGGTCGCGCGTAACGCCGG
>DNIP01000117.1:0-1736 GCA_003499325.1 Oscillospiraceae bacterium | reverse complement strand
CAATATGTAACTTCCTCGACAGCTCGTCGATAGAGACGTCATCGAGGAAAAGGTCGTTTTCAAATCGTAACATTGCCGAGGAAATGAGCAGGGCGTCGCCCAGCGGTTTATCCTTTAGTTGATGATATAGATCCCGACCGACGATCAATCCGCTGACGTTGATCTGCTCACCGAAAAATTCGTTGACGATCGGGTATACAGTCACCTTTACGCCGGGAAATTTTTGCTGTGCTTCGTCCATCAATTCTCTGAGATACGGCGCGGCGGAGGTGCCGCAGGCGATGGATACGGTTCGCTTTATGGAATCATCCGCCTCGCGCCACTCGAGCTCCTCGCGGAAATCCTCACGCAGCTGAGCGATCAGACCGATGCCGTTCTCGATCGCCTCAAAGTCGCCGTAAAACGACGCGTCGGGGATCTCATAGCCCGCCTTGATATACAATTCGTCGGCGGCGTAGGCGATACGCTTGCCGCGTGTTTTCAGACACATCTCGCCGAATTCTTCGAGGATATCCACGGTCTCACGCGCTTTTTCCTCGGTGAAAGGCGTCAGCCTTGCCAAGCCCTCGCGATACTTGGTGATACCGACAGGCACCACGCCGATCAAATTGACATTCAAGTCATACAGATCGCGCAGGGAGCGCTTGAGCTCCTCCCCGTCGTTCCATCCGGGACAGCAGACGATCTGGGTATTGATCGCGATATTGTGCTCCGACAAACGCTTCAAGATCTTCAATGCGTCACCCGCAAAGCGGTTGTTCATCATCCTGACCCGCAGCTCGGGGTTGGTGGTATGCACGCTGACGTTGATCGGGCTGATGTGCATCTTGATGATACGGCTGATCTCATGCTCGGTCAGGTTGGTGAGCGTGACATAGTTGCCGAACAGAAAGGACAGACGGCTGTCGTCATCCTTGAAATACAGGCTCTCGCGCATTCCCTTGGGAAGCTGATCGATAAAGCAGAAGATGCACTTATTGCGGCAGGACTTCTCCTTATCCATCAGGTAGGTATCGAATTCCAGCCCCAGCTCCTCATACTCGGGCTTGCGCACCTTGACGGTATGCACCTGCCCCTTGCGGTTGCGGATTTTTAATTCCAATTCAGAATTAAGCTGATAAAAACGATAGTCGAGCACATCGACAATATCGTTCCCGTTGATCGACAGCAGGGTATCCCCCGCCTCACAGCCTGCGCGGTAGGCATAGCTGTTACGGTATACGTCTTTAATTGTAACAGCCATAAAAACCTCCGACTTCATTTAATTCCTCATTAAAACAAAAGGGCGACCGGAAATATTCCGCCCGCCGCCGTTGTTCAAAATTAAATCAGTCCTCGTCTACAGCGATGACCTGTCTGCCGTTATACTTACCGCAGTTGGGGCAAACCCTATGGGGAGCCTTATACTCACCGCACTCAGGGCAGATAGACAGAGCAGGAGCCTGGAGCTTCCATACGTTGGATCTTCTCTTCATCTTACGAGCATGTGAATGTTTTCTTGCCGGTACAGCCATGAAAAACCCTCCTTACATATAATAGGTTTAGATTACAACGGAAAACCGATGCAATATCATTTACTCTAATAACGCTTTTAACGCCTCAAGCCGTGGGTCGATCTCTCTCTGATCGCAGCCGCAGTCGCCCAAGTTAAGATTATGTCCACATTTTTGACAGAGACCTTGACAGTCTCCCCTGCAAAGGAACTTGGTCGGCAGCTCTAAGAGGATATCGGATGA
>DNIP01000182.1 GCA_003499325.1 Oscillospiraceae bacterium | reverse complement strand
CTTTTGCCCGCGCCGGGCGATCCGATCAAGAGGACATTGTGTCCGCCCGCGGCGGCGATCTCCAGCGCGCGCTTCGCCTCCGCCTGACCCTTTACCTGCGAGAAATCCAGCGTGCTGTCGGGCAGCTGATCGCTGTTTCGGAATACGGCGGGCGCGATCTGTCTGCGCCCCATCAAATGGTCGATCAGCTCAAATACGTGCGCCACGGGATAGACCTCGAGCCCGTCCACCACCGCGCCCTCGTTGGCGTTGACAGCAGGGACATAGAGCTTCTTCAGCCCCTGCTCACGCGCGGCGATCGCCATCGGCAGCACGCCGTTGACGCCCCGCAGCTCGCCCGAAAGACTCAGCTCGCCGATGAACGCGCTGTCGTCGGTATTCGCGTTGATCTGCCGCGTCGCCTTGAGCACCGTGATCAGGATGGGCAGATCATACAGCGGACCCTCTTTCTTGATATCCGCGGGCGCGAGGTTGAGGATCAGGCGCGAATTCGGGAATTCAAAGCCGCAGTTTTTCATGGCGGAGCGCACACGATCCCTGCTCTCCTTGACCGCCGTATCGGGCAGTCCGACAATGTCGAACGCCGCCATTCCGCGCGAGAGGTCGGCTTCGATCTCGATGGCATAGGTATTCAGTCCGAATAATCCGAGGCTGTTGCATTTTACTACCATAATCTACCCTTCTTTTTTTCTCACTTGTTGACATTCGGCATTATCCTTTTTGTATTTGTAACGCCTCAGTTGACCCAAAAACGCTTATCGCATTTTTGTTCGATTTTTGTTGATTTGTATTATAACACACTTCTTTATGGTTGTAAACTAAAAATATTGAAAAATACTGTTTATAATGCACAAATTGCATGCTATTGTAAAGAATTTGTCATTCTTTCCCGCTACTGTTTTTGAAAAACCTGTTGACTTTTGGCGGGTTATTTATTACAATTTACATAAGATAATTTATTGTGAGGTGCTATATCTGAACGAGCCTATCGTCAACCGTGAGATGCGGCAGACCGACGAGGAACTCCTGCGGGATTTTCTGTCGGGGAACGACGACGCCTTCGACATGATTGCGTCAAGGTATTTGGGACTGATTTCCTCAGCTGCCAAAAAATACCGCGGGATGGCGACGGATATAGACGACAGCGATATGATACAGGAGGGCATGGTGGCGCTGCTGTCCGCCTGCCGCACCTATGACGACAGCAAGGGCATGAGCTTCAAGAACTACCTGATGACCTGCGTCGAAAACCGCTACCGCTCGATGATGCGCTCATCGTCGCGACAGCGCGCTGTCCCCACCCGCAATATGATATCCCTCGAGGATGACGCAGAAGCTGCCTTTGATCCGACCGTGACCTCTCTTTCCGAGCTGGTCGAGACCAAGGAATACATCAACTCTCTGCACCGCATCCTCAAAAACAGCCTCTCATCCCTCGAGTACAAAGTAGCGATTTTGCACCTTTCCGGCTATACGTACAAAGAAATAGCACAGCGGCTGAACATTTCCCTAAAATCAGTTGACAATGCACAGACCCGTATACGTCAAAAGCTTTCTAGGTAATACACCCCGAAGAGAAATCAGACGGTGCAACTCCGCCGCGGGGTAAAATATATACCAAAAAGTGAGGTACACGCTATGTACGAAGACAAGATTCTCCGTTGCAAGGACTGTGGAAACGAGTTCGTATTCACAGCCGGCGAGCAGGAGTTCTACGCAGAGAAAGGTTTCGTCAACGAACCCCAACGCTGCAAGGACTGCCGTATCGCTCGCAAGAATGCAATCAGGGCTAATCGTGAGATGCACACGACCGTGTGTGCAGACTGTGGCGGCGAAGCAAAGATCCCATTTAAGCCGATGGAAGGCAAGGATTACTATTGCAGCGAATGCTTTGCAAAGCGCAAAGAAGCCGAAGAAGCGGCACAAGCTGAATAATAGATGAATAATTGCTTACAGCGTTCCGATTTGGAACGCTGTTTTTCTGTGTATGAGTCAAATGGACTATTGTATTTTTGCGATCGGTGTGTTATAATCGGCTTGTCAAATTAAAAACTATATTATGTTGAGATTGCCGCGGCACACAAGTGCCTCGCAACGACTATTTTTGGAGGTAATATTATGATCACAAAAGAAGCTATCATCGGCGACGTTCTGGACAAGTATCCGTCTACCGCTCCCCTGTTTTTACAGATGGGCATGCACTGCCTGGGCTGTCCCGCGTCCCGCGGCGAGAGCATCGAGGAAGCGTGCATGGTACACGGTGCTGACGCGGATAAGCTCGTCGAAGCGCTGAACAAGGCTGTCGGCGCGTAATGTCAATACTCAAACCCCATGGGCGGCTGTCGCTTTGCGCCGATTATGTGCGCGAAGGCAGCCGCCTTGCGGATATCGGGACAGATCACGGCTATCTGCCGATCGCGCTGTGTCTAAGCGGAAAGATCCCCTCGGCGGTCGCGTGCGACATCAACCCCCTTCCCCTGCGATCGGCTGAGGATAATATTGCTAAGTTCAGTCTGGGTAACGTGATAAAGACGCGTCTTTCGGACGGGCTGAAAGCAGTGTCATCCGACGAGGTCGATGACGTCGTGATCGCCGGCATGGGCGGCGAGCTGATCCGCGATATTCTGACCGCCGCGCCGTGGGTGAAGGATGAAGCAAAGCACCTTGTACTCCAGCCGATGACCCGTCACGACGACCTTGTCAAATGGCTGGTTGAAAACGGCTTTACCATCATTCAACAGGCGGCTGTCCTCGACGACGGCAAGTATTACACCGCCATTTCCGTCCGCTTTTCGGGTGAAAAAACACCGTGCGATCTGTATACCGCCGTTGTCGGAAGGCTCGATCTGCACGATGAAAACAGCCGCGGATTTCTCAACCGCAGTCTGCAAAATCTGCGCAACAAAAGCAAGGGCGACCCGTCGCTTTTGCCTGTCATACAACAACTGGAGGAGGCGCTGCATGAAGCTGAGTAATATCGTCGCGTTCGCGCAACAAATCGCGCCGTTTGATTTAGCGGAGGAATGGGATAACGTCGGATTATTGGTCGGCTCGCCCGAGTGGGAGGTCGATCGTGTTCTGCTTGCGCTCGATATCACCCCCGACGTTGTCGAGGAAGCGCGTCAAAAGGGCGTGAAGCTGATCATCAGCCACCATCCCGTCATCTTCTCACCCCTGCACACCCTCCGCCCCGATGACGCGGCGTATCTGCTCGCCAAATACGATATTGCGGCACTGTGCCTGCACACCAACCTCGACCGTGCCGAAGGGGGCGTGAACACCGCTCTGGGAGCGGCTTTGGAGCTGAAAAATACGACGCTTTATCCCGAGGATTTCCTGCTGGTCGGAGAGCCGCAGGAGCCCTGTTCCGCAGAGGAATATGCCGCGTTTATCAAAGAAAAACTGCACGCGCCGTCGGTACGCTTCACCGCGGGCACAGTCACCCGCGTCGCGGTATCCTCGGGCGGCGGCGGAGAAGGCGTGGAGCTTGCCGCAACATACGGCTTTGACGCCTTTGTGACGGGCGAGATGAAGCATCACCAATACCTCTATGCCAAGCAGCACGGTATTGCCGCGTTTGACGCGGGACATTTTTCGACCGAGGATGTGGTGATCGCCCCGCTGCAAAACAGATTTGCCGCAGAATTCCCCACGGTCAAATTCCTGATCAGTGAAGCCAACCCCTGCCCCTATCGGGCGGTCTGACCACTCCGCATTTTATGAGCGTATTCTTTGTGAATGCGCTTTTATTTTTTGCCCGCAAAATCAAAAAGTCTCTTTACAGTTTTAACAATTTGTAAATTTATCGCGAAAATATGAAAAATATTGCTATATATATGTAAAAAACGATTGCAAAAACCACAAGGGTTTGTTATAATGTTGTAGTGTTTATAACTATATCATGTGATAGTATGGGATTTATGGGGTTTTGACACAGCAACACTCCCGACCGCCATACATCAGGACAGGAACAAAAAGGCTTATGAGGATCAGAAAGAAAAAATGGGCGGAGCCTGAGCTTGCCGAATGCCGCTACTATTGTAACGAGCCCGAGAAGCACCGCGGCCGCTGGAAGGATTTCTTCGGCAACGAGAAGCCCATCGAGCTGGAGATCGGCTGCGGCAAATGCACCTTCTCCGCCGAAAAGGCAAGGCGTGATCCCGATAAAAACTTCATCGCGCTGGATATCAAGAGCGATATGCTGGGCGTAGGCAGGCGCAACGTCGAGCGGATCTTTGCCGAAGCGGGCAAATCCCCCGACAACATCGCGCTGGTACGCTGTAACGTCGAGCAGATCGACAAGGCGTTTTCCGCCGACGACCGCATCGCGGTGATGTACATCAACTTCTGCAATCCGTGGCCGCGTGAAAAGCACAAAAAGCGCCGCCTGACCTATCCGAAAAAGCTCAAAATGTACCGCGATTTTCTCACCGATGACGCGGTGATCTACTTCAAAACCGATGACGACGAGCTGTTCGAGGAAAGCATCGATTATTTCAACGAAGCGGGCTACACCATCCGCTATATCACCCGCGACCTGCACCACAGTGAGGTCACGGACAATATCATGACAGAGCACGAGAAGATGTTTTCCGACGAGGGCATCCCGATCAAATATCTAGAAGCGACGGTATGATATCGTACCGACCGACGCACTCAACAACCGACAAGGAGGCATAGCAACATGAGGCTACAGCGCATCTTAGCCGCCGTCATCAGCACGGCGCTGCTTCTGTCAGGCTGTTCCTCTTTAGGGCTCGGCAAATCCGAGATCCTCACCCCTCCCAAGGCGTCGGGCATTCGCGCCGAGGTACAGCGGCTGATCGAGAGCGACGCCGGCGGCAGCTTTTCGCTGATCTATCCGACCGACGGCTCCAATAAAAACGGCATGACGCTGC
This sequence comes from Oscillospiraceae bacterium, assembly GCA_003499325.1. GTDB lineage: Bacteria > Bacillota > Clostridia > Oscillospirales > Acutalibacteraceae > Ruminococcoides. The sequence goes on along the minus strand of DNIP01000182.1, from coordinate 2,516 downwards.
ACGACGTCAATAACGACGGCGTCGAAGAAGCCGTCGCGCTATACTCCGCTGCCGACGGCACAGCGCGTATTCTGATCGCTCAGACGCGTGACGACGCCTTTCGGCCGTTGGGCAGCGCCGAGCTGCATTCGTCCAACATCACGGGGCTGAGCTTCATCGACTTTGACGGCAACGGCAGAGAGGAGCTCCTGCTGAGCTTCGATATCGGCACCCCTCACGCCGCGCTGCAAACCTTTTTGATCGGCGACGACGTGATCACATCGAACACGGAAGAAAACTTCGTCAACTATGTCACGGGCGATTTTGACAAGGATTCCTCGACGGATCTCCTCCTGATGACAGCGCCCGAGGGCGATTCCGCCGCCAAGGCAAGGCTGCTCTCCTACAGTGAAAATGGCTTTAGTGAAAAGACCTCTTGTGAGATCGACCCCTCTGTCACCTCCTACACCGGTCTGCGCTTCGATAAGCTCAGCGGCGATTTGAGCGGTGCGGCGGTTGATGGAGCGCTCGCCGACGGCGGCTATACGACGCAGCTGATCTACTATGATTCCGCGGCAAAGATCCTGGTCAACCCGCTGTATTTCAACAGCAATTATAAACGCAATATCCGCAATTCTCCCGTCACCTGCATGGATATCGACGGCGACGGTGAGCTCAACATTCCGCTGAGCTCTTTGATGGATCACGCAAAGGACGAGGATGAGAGCACCGTGTGCAGCGTCGCGCGGTGGAACGACTACGATCCCGAGCAGATGGGGCTGTCCTTCAAGAAGGACGCTGTCCTGTGTGAGAAATTCGATTTCATGCTGTTGTTCGATACCGACAAGCTCAAAACCGTTACGGCGCGTTATGCCGCCGACAACGCCGTCAAGCTGTATAACGTCAGCTACAAGGACGGCGAGCCCGTATTGGGCAAGGAGCTGCTCACCGTCTACCGCTATGATAAATCGAGCTATGACAGCAGCCTAAAAGCTCAGGCACAGCTATATGAAACAACCGATTATACCTACACCTATATCCTCAACGAGGGCGCGCCCTTTTCTCACGATGATATCAAGGAGAGCTTCAAGCTGCTCTCGGACACTGCTGCTTCCAAACAGAAATAATCAGATACATAACTGTGTATCTGCTGATAATATCCTGTAAACACATCCTGAACGGAGGTTAAAATTATGAAAAAGATTCTGGTATGCGAGGACGAAGCCGCGATCCGCGACTTTGTGGTAATCAATCTCAGAAGAGCCGGCTATGACGTAGTCGAGGCGGACTGCGGCGAGATGGCGCTCGAAAAGTACGAGGAACAGGGCGGCGACTTTGACGTAGCCATCCTCGATATCATGATGCCCGGCATCGACGGTCTGCAGGTCTGCAAGGAGCTGCGCAACAAGAACTCCGGCATCGGCATCATCATGCTGTCGGCACGTACACAGGAGATGGACAAGGTCACCGGCCTGATGCTCGGCGCCGACGACTACATCACCAAGCCCTTCTCCCCTTCGGAGCTGACCGCGCGCGTCGACTCCCTGTATCGCAGAGTATCCCTCTCCGAGCAGCGCAGCGAGAACAACTTCAAGGAGGAGCTGCAGAGCGGTATCTTCACCCTGAATCTGAGGAACCGCGCGCTGATGAAGAACGGCAAGATGATCGAGCTGACCCAGGTCGAGTTCCAGATCATGGAATACTTCTTCTCAAATCCCGGCGTAGCGCTCGACCGTACCGATATCCTCAACCACGTATGGGGCGAGGCGTATGTCGGCGAGGAAAAGATCGTCGACGTTAACATCCGCCGCCTGCGCATGAAGGTCGAGGACGAGCCCTCTAACCCCAAGTACATCGTTACCGTATGGGGTCTGGGCTATAAGTGGGACACGGTGTAAACCGCATCGCGGTTTACTAATGAATACTGAAGATTGAAAACTTAAGAATGAAGAATAAAGGGAGGGCTGCGCCCTCACCCGGTTATAATTGATCGAGCGAAGCGAGTAACCTTCATTATTCATTATTCAATTTTCAGTTTTCAGTTTTAATATCAAAATAATTGGGGTCCCCGAAAAGCCCCTGCTTTTTGGGGAGACGAGGAACCGTCACACGAGCACGATAGTAATTTCCTCTGCGAAATTGCTATCAGCGAGTACGACGCGTGACGAGGAGGTGACAGCGATGTTCAAAGGAATCAGTAGGCGATGGTTGATCAACACCTTTGGTGTGGTATCGGCGATCGTTGTTTTGCTGATCATTTGTGTGTCTGTCGCTGTTCACTCCACCTGTTATTCTACGGTTGAGAAGGAGCTGATCAACCGTACCCAAAAGCTCAACAACCTTTTCCCTGACGGCATTTGCGAGAGCGCCGAGACCTTTGAGGAGCGCGCCTCCGCCTATGCCACCGACTTTACCGATAAGGACGAGATGGAGGTACAGATCCTCAACGCCTCGGGCAGAGTGATCACGACCTCCGCGGGCTTCGGCGCGGATTCGGAGAACATCCCCGACTATACGCAGGCGCAGTCCTCCGACAC